>NZ_DJBE01000050.1:0-56590 GCF_002429925.1 Acinetobacter sp. UBA5984 | reverse complement strand
TGTACACAGTGCACTGGGTTATGTATCACCTTTTGATTTTGAAGCAATGTACTATGATAAGATTAACCCGTTAGGTCAGGTGGCCTAACTTAAATAAAAAAATCTCCGATAAATCCGGTAAGGTTCAAGGGTTTTTTCTTTTCTTATTGGTGATATCCATGACAGACAAGCCCGAGCAAAACTTAGAATTTTGCAGTGCTGAGCTGTCTAAATGTTATAACCTCAGTCATTTTAATTCTTAGATCCATCAAATGATTACGATTGATAAGCTCATATGTGAACTAGCAGAATAAATTAAGAATTTAGCTAATGTATTAAGTTAAAATTTAACTTTTCTCAAATTAGTTAAAGAACTTTGAAGAATCTATAGATGATTATCTTATAGATTATCGAGATCCAACCGAGACCCATTCAATGCAACTCAGCGCAACTTATATTTATTTTAATTTATCAGAAATGAAAGAGTATCTAGTCTGATGCAATCTCTAGCTATTCATTACAGACTCAGTTTTTTCTACTTTTTTTATTATGCGATTGTGGGCGCATTCATGCCTTTCTGGAGTCTGTATCTGGAAGATCAAGGCTTTAATTATCAGGAAATTGGGATTTTATCTTCGATTGCGATTGTCACCCGATTTTTTGCGCCATTTATTTGGGGGTGGATTGCAGACAAATCCGGGAAACGCATGTTGCTGGTGCGTATAGCTACCTGGATGGAAGCTTGTATCTGGTTCATGATTTTTATCACTCCAAATAGCTTCCAGTCAGTCGCTTTGCTCATGCTGATTTTCAGTTTCTTTCAAAATGCGATTTTGGCTCAGTTTGAAGGCGTAACTTTATTCTGGTTAGGTGAAAAAAGGGCAGAGCTCTATGGCAAAGTGCGTAAGTGGGGTTCTATTGGATTTATTATTGGCGTATTTGGTTTAGGTGCCATTTTTGAGATTATTAGCATTAGTATGCTACCAGTCTTATTACTCTGTATCTCATTTCTGGCTTTTCTCTGGTCGTTCACTATCAAAGAACCAACAGCAGCACCGACAGCACAGAAAAAACTCGAAGCTTTATGGCCGATTTTCAAGCGTCCGGTGGTATACAGTTTTTTTCTGATTGAACTGATCATGCTGTTTTCACATGCGCCGTTTTATAGTTTTTATAGTAACTATCTCAGCCAGAATGGATTCAGTACCAGTCAGATCGGATTGCTTTGGTCGGTTGGGGTTATTGCTGAAATCATTATGTTTGCCTATGCCACATTTTTTCTGACACGCTGGTCATGGCGTCATCTGGTGATGCTATGCCTGTTAATGACTGGTTTAAGATGGCTAACAGTCGGCATATTTCCATCGTCATTTCTGGCACAGTTTTTTGCCCAGACCATTCATGCTTTGAGTTTTGGCTTATTTCATATGATTGCTATGCGGGTTATTTTTCAGAACTTTTCGGCCGGACAACAAGGCCGTGGGCAGGCACTGTATAGCACCATGTGGGGCTTAGGCGTGGCGAGTGGCAGCATTCTAGCCGGTCGTTATTGGGATCAGGTGGGTGGAACATCAATCTTTATTGCTGCTGCGCTCTCGACCTTGCTGGGCCTATTGCTGGTATTTGGCTTACCCAGCAAAGTCGAACTGCAAAAGCAGGTTTAAGATACGATTGAATGATTAAATGCGGATTTTGGAATATTGATCAAACCAGGGCTGAGCCTGTTCTAATTGAGCGGCTAGTTGTAACAGTAAATCTTCACGGGCAAATGGTGCAATAAACTGTGAGCCCAAAGGCAGGTTATCTTCATTCCAGTAAAGCGGTACTGACATTGCCGGAAGGCCGGTAATATTGGCTAATTGGGTGAATGGCACCCATTGCAGGTTTTCTTTTACAATCTGATCGACCAGCTTACCTTGTGCCAATAGATGTGCCTTATTCATTTTTAATAAAGC
The DNA here is from genome assembly GCF_002429925.1 of Acinetobacter sp. UBA5984. NCBI lineage: Bacteria > Pseudomonadati > Pseudomonadota > Gammaproteobacteria > Moraxellales > Moraxellaceae > Acinetobacter > Acinetobacter sp. UBA5984. The sequence goes on along the minus strand of NZ_DJBE01000050.1, from coordinate 54,656 downwards.
TTTAAGAATCGGCTTCTGCCAGTTTGGTGTCTTGACTTCGCCATTTTTGGGTGCAACAGTGGCCGTGGCTGGCGTCAGGTAGAGATCATAATCATCAAAGAAATGATTCATCTGGGTTACATATTGTCCCCAATTAGTCAGATTCTGGATATATTCAATCGCCGTTGTTTTGGCACCAAAAGCAGCCAGAGCCAGAGAATCCAGTTCAAAATCGCCTGATCTGGATGGATAGCCTTTCTGGATTTCGTTCAGCATATAAGAAAACTGGCTAAACCACGTCGTAATAAAATCTTTAGCCAGTTGCATGCCATCAATCTGCGGTTGATCCTCAACGACTTCATGACCTAAAGATTCCAGTAAACGGGCAGTTTGTTCTACCGCTTTAATAGCATCTTGAGAAACAGGCGTATCGATGCTGGAACGCGTATTAAATGCGATTTTTAATTTTTTTGGTGGTTGCTGAATCACTTCCAGATAATGTGTATGCGGACGTTGAATCGTAAACAGTGAACTGCGATCTTCACCATGGGTGGCATCCAGCATTGCTGCACTATCCCGAACAGTTTTAGTGAGTACATGTTGAATGGCAGCACCATGCATTGCTTCACTCATTTGCGGCCCCCACGGTGTACGTCCACGGCTTGGTTTTAAACCAAACAGACCACAGTAGGAAGCCGGAATACGAATTGAGCCACCACCATCACCTGCACCAGCAATTGGCACAATGCCGGCTGCCACAGCAGAAGCAGAACCGCCTGATGAGCCACCGCTGTTATGTCTTAAATTCCACGGATTTTTACAGCTACCCCAGGCATCTGGCTCGGTAATGCCTTTAATTCCGAATTCAGGAGTGTTGGTACGGCCAAAGGTCACGATACCTGCCTGTTCCCAACGGTTAACAATCTCGGCATTGGTATCAGCTATATACCCAATGCGCTTTAAACCCTGACATCCATAAGACGTCGGATAACCTGCATATTCCTGAAACAGGTCTTTGACTAGAAATGGAACACCGGCAAAGGGACCTGACAGATCTTGCCGGGTACGCTGCAAGGCATGCTCATGCATGGGAATAATAATGGCATTGATTTCAGGATTAATATTCGCACTACGTTCTAAAGCGACTGATAAAAGTTCACTTGAATGTATCTGTTTATTTTTAACCAGTTCAGCCAGTCCTAATCCATCGTATTGTAAGTATTCTTCAAATTTCATCTGCATTCCCTAGCGTTGATATTGTTATAAGGTTGTAGAGGGTTTCAGTTCAGGATGCAAGCACCACCTGATTACGTCCCAAGTGTTTGGCCTGATATAAGGCCTGATCTGCGGTATTGACCAGTTGCTGTAAATCTTGAGAAAGTGGCGCATGTTGATGCGTAATCCCGAGACTCACGGTAATCGATAAAGGTGAGCCATCAGGTTGATACATTGGCGTTTTAGCTACCAGTTCACGAATACGCTCAGCAATAAATTGGGCTTTAGAAGGTTTAGTATCCCAAAGCAAAATGACAAATTCCTCACCACCAATACGCGCAAACAGATCTTGAGAACGTAAATTAGAACGGATGATTTCAGCAAAGTGTTGCAGTACTTTATCGCCCACATGATGGCCAAAATGATCGTTTAAACGTTTGAAATGATCAATATCCAGCATAATCAGGGAGAACTGCACACTCTTGGAATGTTGTAGTAAATATTCACCTTTCTGCAAGAAAAAATGCCGGTTCATGGTCCGCGTCAGACAGTCATGATTGGCCAAATACAATACGCGTTTAAATAGGTTGTTACGGTTCTGACTGATAATACACAGGATCAGCGGCGACAATGCCAGCATAAACAGTCCGATCCTTAATGAGATATAAATGGTCGAGTCTGCCAGCGTATCATGTGTAGTGGTATAGAACTGGGTCAGGCTGTAATACATCAAAATGATTACAAAGGCATTAATAATTGCAATCGTAAAGATGCGATAGGTCAGTGCTGCCCAGATTAAAGCTGCTAAAGGATAAAGCAGGGCACCTGGACCGACAAAAATATTGCTCAGGATAATACACAGGATTACCGTGCCTGCTGGCAGTAAATAACTCAATGAGTTCTGCTTCTTTCTGCGGTTTTTAAATAAATATTTGAGATCTTTGGTTCTAGGAAAGGCCAGAAAAAGCGGCAGGACAATAATGTAATTTACCATTTCGCCTGTCCACCACAGCCCAAAATCTATCCATAAATTTTCCTTGGTCATAAAGGAATGGGGAAGATTGGGTAAGGTCGCAACGGCAAACACTGCACTGGCCAGGCATCCTGCGAATGCACAGATGCCGAACATATGCACGAAAGTGAAGCCAGTATTGTAGTACTTATAATTGATCTGGAAATATCGGATAAAAAACAGCGATACAATAGTACTAATCAAGTTGGCAAGCGTTAGAAACAGACTCTGTAAAAGATTATTACCTGTCGCCAGATCAGCAAGCATGAACGCACAGAAAGCACCTAGCCACCCGCCCATATTGTTTAAATGGGGGAAGCGTAAAAACATGGCCAGTAAGGCAGCATTGGCAGGCCAGAGTATGGCTAAGTAATCCTGTGTCCTGGTCATAATGCTAATCAAACAAGTCACTAAAATAATGAAAAGAATGACCAAGTAGGCATATGTTTCAGGATTCAAGTTCCGGTCTGTGATTCGAGGTATTCGCAAATCTAAGTCCTGTATCTAATTTTTATTTGTGAAATATCACTTTGTTTGGGAAATGCTTTTTACCCAAAAGTACAACTTTATTCTTGGAATAATCTGTTTTTACTTACGTTATCAATATACGTTTGTATACGAAATATATACAAAAAAATTAAAAAAGGAAATCCATGTTTTTAAACTATAATGATAAAAATTTGTTTTATTTCGGTATTTAAACTGATGCAGAGCAGAATATGATCCCGAAAAATATGATAAGTTAAAATTAATTATTAGGATTGAAACGAAGCCTGTGAATATGAAAAAAACCTGTCTTGGCCTTGTCTTGCTCATGAGCTCATCTTGGCTAATGGCAACAGAAAATAATAATCAAACTGCAAATAGTATTGCGAAACCTCTCGAAGTTCCGAATACTTTTACCATTAATACTCGTCCTGAAATTGTTGGGCTATGGGGAATGGAAATTCCAGATAATAAAAAATGTGTTGAATACTATAATTTTAAAGGTAATAACAATGTAGTCATTAAAAGTGGTTCAGAATGGACCACAGGGCTGTATGACTATCAGCCTTCACAAGATCCGGCTGCACAGATACCAGCGTTGATTATGCAGGTTAAATACGATAATAATGAAAAAGACTGTTCCGGCAATCAGGTAGATCAGTCAGGTGAGATTTCGCAGTATTTTGTGAAGTGGCAGAATTCCAATACCATTAATTTCTGTGCCAATGAAAAAGCAGAACAATGTTTTGCTGTGCTTCGACGCATTTTGCCTTGATTGAAGGCTAGATATAAAAAACCGCTGACTTCAGCGGTTTTTTATTAGATCATGTCTCAAATCAAGCTTTTTCTTTGTCTTCAGCACCTTCAAGCTGCTTTAACAAATGTTTTTCCAGATAGTGAATATCCATTGCATGTTCACAGAAATTTTCATCCTGAAGAATCAGATCTTTGTGTAATGGAATATTGGTTTTCACGCCTGTCAGAATCATTTCATCCAAGGCCTGTTTCATGCGCGCAATTGCAGTTTCACGATCTTTACCATGGGCAATCAGTTTGGCAATCATAGAATCATAATACGGCGGGATGCTATAGCCTGGATAGATATGAGAGTCTAAACGGATACCTGCGCCACCTGGCGCATAGAAGGTCTCGATTTTGCCCGGAGATGGCATAAAGTTCGATGGATCTTCTGCGTTGATACGACATTCGATCGCATGACCTTGAACACGTACATCTTCTTGCTGGATATCCAGACCTAAGCCAGCTGCAATACGTAACTGCTGTTCAATGATGTCGATACCGGTGACCATTTCAGTCACAGGGTGTTCCACCTGAACACGGGTGTTCATTTCAATAAAGAAGAATTCACCTTCTTCAAACAAGAACTCGAATGTACCGGCGCCACGATATTGCATCAATTTACAAGCATTGACACAGGCTTCAAGAATGTCAGCTCGAGCCTGTTCTGGCAGGTTAGGCGCTGGCGCTTCTTCAAGTACTTTCTGGTGACGACGCTGTAAAGAACAGTCACGGTCATATAAATGGATCGCATGACCATTACCGTCGCCTAGAACCTGTACTTCGACGTGACGCGGTTTTTGCAGGAAACGTTCCATATAAACCGTGTCATCACCAAACCACATTTCAGCATCACGCTGCGCAGCTTGTACTGATTCAAGCAGGGTGTCTACACGTTCTACAATACGCATACCACGACCACCACCACCGGAAGCCGCTTTCACGATGAGCGGGAAACCAATATCTTTGGCTTCAGCTAAGGCATTGTGAATGGTCACCGCATGATCGCAGCCAGGTACAGTTGGTACACCTGCTTTTTTCATGGCAATAATCGCAGAAACCTTGTTCCCCATCAGGCGAATATGTTCTGGACGTGGACCAATAAAGATAAAACCAGAACTTTCTACGATTTCGGCAAATTCAGCATTTTCAGATAAAAAGCCATAACCAGGGTGGATGGCATCTGCGCTGGTGATTTCAGCGGCTGTAATCAGAGCTGGAATATTCAGGTAACTGTCACTGCTCGCGCCAGGACCGATGCACACGGCTTCATCACAGAAGCGTAAGTGCATCAGGTCTTTGTCAGCGTCTGAATAAACACCGACTGTTTTAATTCCTAAAGTTTTGCAAGCTCGGGCGATGCGCAAGGCAATCTCACCTCGGTTTGCAATTAAAACTTTTTGCAACATTATGAATCCCCGAAGTGATTAGGCGCGGTAACGGAAAAGTGGCTGACCAAACTGAATCACTTCACCATTTTTCACCAGAATTTCTTCAATCACGCCGCTTTGAGTTGCTTCAATCGGGTTCATGATTTTCATTGCTTCAATGATACCCAGTGTTTCGCCAGCAGAAACAGTTTGGCCAATTTTTACAAAAGGTGCTTCACCTGGGCTTGGAGCTGCATAAAACACGCCAACCATTGGAGATTTTTCAACTGCACCACGAGGAGATTTAGCTGCAGGGACGTCAGCTGCAGGTGCAGGCATTGCAGGAACAGCTGCTGCAACTACTGGATTACGACGAGTCAGAGCGATCGACTGATCACCTTCCTTAACTTCAATCGCCTGTAAGTCAGATTCAATCATCAAATCGATGAGCTTCTTGATTTTACGGATATCCATGAGACAGTATTCCTAATTAAGATTGTTTAGAAGATTGTATTTTTTCAATGACATAGTCGAGTGCGGCAGCATAGCCTTTTGCACCTAGACCACAGATCACGCCAATAGCTTTATCGGATAGATATGAATGATGTCGGAATGCCTCACGTGCATGGACGTTAGACAGGTGGACTTCAATAAACGGGATTGCCACGCCAAGAAGTGCATCACGAACTGCAACTGAGGTATGCGTCAGGGCAGCAGGGTTAATAATGATATATTGCACGCCGTCTTGTTGGGCTTGATGAATTCGGTCAACAATTGCGCCTTCCCAGTTGCTCTGGAAAGTGTCAAGTTGTAAAGTAGCTTTTTCAGCCTGAGCAGTGAGCTGCTGATTAATATCTTCTAGAGTTAAATAACCATAAACTTCGGGTTCGCGCTTTCCAAGCAAATTTAAATTCGGTCCATGAATAACCAAAATGGTCGAAGTCATCTATGGTGCTCCAGTTAAAAATTTTCAGGATGGGTTTGCAAGATGTCTACAAACTTCGCCTATTATGGCATGAATTCCTACATTATTTTTATAATTTCTTTGAATTGACATAGAAAAGCATGTACCAAGCAGTGGCCATATAATGAAAACTTTGCAAGCATTTAGCAATGTTCAAAACTACCAAATCTTCGTCTTTTACATCATTTTTATATTTTAGATGAATTGGCTGAATTGTTACATTTATGCTGTGTAAGTTAGACCTCAATGTTTATTCATAATTCTTTTAAATTGTGTGTTTATTCGGCAATGGCTAGTCAAAAATAAAAATTATTACTCGAAGTCTCTGCTCATATCAAAAATTGTGGTGATCATTAAAAGACCGGGTTTTCATTATATTTTTGGATGAATCAAAATTTTATTCTATTCATTATTATGTAAATTAAAATATCAAACTTGGAATAAAAATCAAAAAGTTATTTGATAAATGGTGTGAACTAAAGTTTATTATTGAATGGGTTTTATTTCGTTAGCAAAGTAAATAGCACATTATCTTTGTGCAAAAAGAGATAGGCTCATTGCTACTGAACAATGGCTAAATGATGCTGCTCGCAAACGTAAAATTAAAAACTTATAATTCTTCATTAATCTTTTACTGGTCTCGTCTAATATTGACGAATGTGCTCAATTTTCTAAGTCTTACCTTTATTTGTAATTCTTTATGTTCGTTCAATAACATTGGCAAAATGGCACTTCATGTATAGGCGTTGTTATTCATCTGAATGTTGCCTATGTTTTTAAATGATGAATTTTTAAGCTTAAAACTGAGATGGTATGCGGAATTAGAAGGATAAATGGGATAGCTAAGTTCAGTGAAAGTGCAATATGAATAGATATTCTGGATTAAAAGCTAATGGTATTTGATTGTATTTTGAACATATATTGATTGTATTGGCTATGCAGAATCACAGAATAAAACCCAAGCAGAATTGATAAGCTATAATAAAGATCCCGTCAAAATACTATCGAAGCTGTTATGACACCTGCATGCAAATTATTAAAATCTCAAAAAATTGAATATAGCATTCACGAATATGAACATGATGCCAATGCCAAAAGCTTTGGTTTGGAAGCAGCAGAAAAGTTAGGGCTAGCAGTCGAAGAAGTATTTAAAACATTATTGGTCACGGATGAAAAGCAGTATTTTGTGGCAGTTCTTCCAGTCAACCATCAGTTAAACCTGAAAAAAGTAGCATCAGTCTTTGGTTGTAAAAAGTTACAAATGGCTGATCCGAAACAGGCAGAACGTCTAACGGGTTATCTCGTCGGTGGGATTAGTCCGGTCGGGCAGAAAAAACGCCTGAAAACTGTCATTGATGCATCAGCGGAACAGCTGAATAAAATTTATGTCAGTGGGGGTAAACGCGGGCTGGATATTGGTTTAAGTCCTGCGGATCTGGCTAAGGTTCTAGATGCAAAATTTGTGGATGTATTAGATATCTAAAATTTTCAGTATTCTTCAATAAAACTATCTTACTGAGAAGCGTTCATATCAATGGACGCTTCAACTTTTCTGGGTTCCCATATTTCTATTCTGTCGGAAAATTCAGCATGGTTTTTTCTTCATTGTATAGTGGATGATTGAGATCCACGACCTGACTGTGGATTGAACAAAAATAAAAATAATAAAATAGAAAATATGGAGAATACTGCATGGAAATCCAGAAAAAACGATTATCACGGTTCTGTATGAGCTTGTCCACGATGGCCATGCTCTCAGTCTTTTCAACTGCACAGGCAGACTCGTCTACCTAGCCTCAGCCACCCAATTCCCAGCAAGTTTTCTTTGTGGGGAATAACTGGGATGGAACAGTTACAGTGATTCGATCTTCAGGTGACTTTGGCAAGGTTGGTGTGATTAACATGATTCCTGATCGAAAGGAGCGTCTGAAGAGATTTACCTCAATCCAATCAAATTGATTGCCTATACCTATATTCAAACTACTGCGGGTGAAAGTAATGATCAGCTGGTCGACGATATGTATTCCACGCCAGATGGACAGTCAGTGGTCGCATCCCGTCCAAGTTTTGCCGATGCGGTCTCGATTAACATCAAGACCGGCAAGATGAACTGGCGTACTCCAGTTGAAGGCTTCAGTGCGGATCACATGGCAGTTTCACCAGATGGCCAGCGTGTCGCGGTTTCTGCATCATCCGGAAATGTGGTGCATGTACTGGACATTCATACTGGTAAGGAGCTTGGTCGATTTGCGACAGGTGATAAACCGCATGAAAATATTTACTTTGATAATGGCAAAAAAATTCTGAACTCGGCTATTGGTAATGTAGAAACCTTTCTTGATGCGCAGTGGCAGGATTTCACCAAAGGTAAACGCTATATCACTATTGCAGATGCCAATACCCATCAGGTGCTTAAGAAAATTGACTTTAGACCGGTATTGGATGCGTTTGGTCGAAAGGATTTATCTAATTCAGTGCGGCCGATGGTTTTTAGCAAAGATGAAAGCAAACTCTATGCTCAGGTATCATTTTTTAATGGTTTGATTGAGTATGACTTAAACCAGAATAAAGTGACCCGTATTGGTCAGTTGCCAGGTAGCGATAGCATTCCCAAAGATCGTACCAAATGGGTGAATGATTCCCGGCATCATGGTTTATCCATCAGCGCAGACGGTGAAAAACTCTGTTTTGCGGGCACGATGGATAATTATGCCACTATTGTGGATCGTCAGAGTCTGACTGCCAGAAAATTAATTCCTGCAGGTAAACCATACTGGGCTACCAGAAGTCCGGATGGCCGTAGCTGTATCATTTCAGAAAGTGAAACGGATGTGGTGACCGTAATTGATTTCACGACAGGAAATAAAGTGACCAGTGTGCCTGTAGGAAATCATCCACAGCGTGTCCGGATCGGTTATGCCCCAGCAGACTGGTCTACGCCGTAGCAAATAATGGCTTAAAAAGAGCAGTGTATTATGGACGTTGCTCTAAGCATTGTAGGTGGCATATATGAGGAACAAAACACTTACTTTATATCTGCTGGCGGGAATGTTGTTAACCGGTATTCTGGTTGGGATTGCTTATCAGGTTCATAAGGATATCTATAAGGCAGAATTCAATATATTGAAACCTGATGATCAGATGACTTTTCCAGCAAAGTCACTAATTATTTCCAGTTTAAATCCTGAAACAGCTGTACCGGCAAGAACCGCTGGGCACCCGGAAATGGATTCTGAACAGCAAGTCTTATTACAACAGAGAAACCAGCTTTATCTGGATTTTACCCAAATGATGAATGGCTTAAGTCAAGGTGAAAAGCCAGACGAACGCCAGCTAGATCGTTTGCTGGTACAGCAGCAGAATCTGGTGAATGCCCAGGTCGTTGCTCCAGAAGAAGCGAGAGCTCAAATAGAATTTTTACAGAAAGCTCTGCCTGAAATCTCTCCACAGCTGGATCAAGCCTTAAATATATTGGATCAGAAAAGTTTTTAATCTTCCGGTTTAAAGCTTTACTTAGCTGTGAATACAGATCATAAATAAGCTTAATAAGAAAAAGCCCGTTAAAACGGGCTTTTTCTTCATTCATTTTTTAGATTAAAACTTATAAGCAGTTCGCGGGTTTCGGGATACCAGCCAGTCGGCTTAAATGACGTGCCACTAAACCTGTATTAAACTTTTCCTGCAATAAGGCATTGTTAATTTCCGGACTCACTGTCTTCATCAAAAACTTAATCAACGGGCGGGTTGCAGGAGAATGCCCAAACTGCTGATAAAATTGACGGACCGCCTGTAGCACTTCAAAATGCCAAGGAGTAAGTTGAAGTTCTAGTGTATCTGCCAGTACTTGGGCAACGTCTTCATTCCAGATGGTGTAATCAACTAAATGACCATCTTGGTCTAGTTCTAGATTCATATATGACTCATGGATTATTTCATTGAGATGCAGCGACAAAATTTCAGACATAGATCTGCAAATTCGGAGTAGTCGAGTAAAGCAACATTTCCCGATAAAGGTGATATCAGAGTTTCTGCATCATTTTTCAGGATATAAACTTGCGGCAGTTGCTGTACGAAGGCATGGTCCAGATACAGCACTGATTCTCCCATCAGGACCACCTGATCATCTGAAGCATGGAGCTTTGCTAACTGATCAAGGACTGACACCGTCGCTGCATAATCTGACTGGATCAGGTAAAGGGTTTGATCTGACATTTATCTATCCTTCGTCCTTACCAATACAATACGTGATCAAATTTTTGAACGAATTCTGAATTGAATTCAATCAACTCAATCTCCTGTTCGCTTTGCTTTACAAAAGGAGAGTCCTGATTTTTCTGTTCAACCAGAATAGGTGTCAAGTCATAAAATTCGAAACTATCCACCAGATTTGAAGCCAGTTTAAAGGCATGTTTAAGCTGATCAAACTGGAGTTCAGAATGTAAAAGACTCAAAGCAGCACCTTGTAATAGCACTTTCACTTCAGTGCCGAAGGTCGCCAGTACCATCGTAGCAGACAGGCTTTCATGCACCTGCAAGCTGTTTAAGTTGGCTTGGGTTAATATAACAAGTACAGATTTCACACAAGATTCCTTTTAAAAGCAACACATCCTGAAAAATGAAGCATCTAGAATTGAATTAGACGTTGTGAGGACTGAACAGCATCAGCAAGCTCGCCTAGACCGACTAATTCAAAACCATCAGCAAGATTATGTTGCTGAATATTGTGACGTTGAGCATTTTCCTGATCTGTAATCCCACGCGCTAAGGCTGCACTGACACAAACGGGTAAGCGGATATTCAGATCCTGCCAGGAACGTGTGAGATGACGCTGGTCGTCGGGCACCCATTGCAATGCATTTGCGACCGACACGCCATCTTGATAGAAAAATACACGGAAAGCTTCCTGTTTATGTTGTAAAGCTTGGGCGAGTCCAAGCGCATGCCAGGCATAAATAGAAGTCGGTGCGGAGGTAACAAGAATTAAGGTGCTCATCGAAATTCACTACAGGCTTGATCAACGCGGGATGATGATCTTGGCTACAAAGAAAGTAGGTAGTATACAATGATTTTAGATGATCTTTTCTGATAAAAAGACAAAAAATAAAATATAATCAGATTTAATTCTAATAAAAACAATAATTTAAAACAGTATGTTAATCCTATCCCGTCACTAAACCATACCCAAAACTGCACAAAATCCCTTCTATATCCTTTCATTTTTTTACTTTACCGATAAAATGCAAAGTAATCTGCACCAAATCTGCACCAATAAAATGAAAATACCCAAACCCATCCAGCGAGGGTCCAGCTGGCGCATCATTGTCACTTTTGACAAGAAAAGATATTCAGCCACCCGAGACACAGCGAAGGAATGTGAACAGTGGGCCTATAATAAATTGCTTGAACTTCGGTCTGGTAAAAAGGCAATAGAACAAGGCGAAAAGCCGGATTATCCATTTAGGGAACTTTGTGCCAAATACTATCAAGAGCATGGCCGACACATGCGGTCAGCACGAACGATCAATTTTAAAATTAAAAACCTTGACCGGATTGCACCAAATTTAGCTGACAAGTCTATTTATGATTTCAAGCCTGCTGACATTGCAGAATGGCGAAATAACCGTAAAAAAGAAGTGAAGATAGCAACACTCAGGAATGAACACGCCATTTATTCAGCCGTGTTTACCTATGCCATGAAAGAACTGTTTTTGATTGATTCTAACGTCTGGCATGCGGTCACCATGCCGAGCAAGGAAAAATCCAGAAGCCAGCGTATTACAGAAGAAGATCAAGAATTGTTGCTAAAGGCGTTAAGTTGGGATGGATCCACAACACCAGAAACATCACGCCACTATGTAGCATGGGCATTTCGATTTGCTCTGGAGACCGCCATGCGTCAGGGTGAAATACTGGCAATGCGTAGGAAGGACATTAAAGAAGGCTTTGTGCATTTACCGATGACAAAAAATGGTGAATCCAGAAACGTGCCTTTATCTGGTGAAGCCAAAAGACTGCTTTCTTTATTACCTAAAGGAACAGATAAACTTCTGCCTATTGATAAACAGATATGTTGTGCTACATGGATGAGAGCAAAGAAAAGAGCAGGGCTTACACATATCAACTTCCATGATTCACGACATGAAGCCATCACAAGAATGGTGAAGGTGAGAAAATTACCGGTTGAAGTGCTAGCCAAAATTACTGGCCACAAAACTATCTCAATGCTGGTGAATACTTATTACAATCCAGATGCTCAGGATTTGGTAGAAATGTTTAACGACAGTGAGAGCTAATTAGCTCTCGGTCTGCCTACTTTAACTTTGGTCGTCAGCAGGTCATGGGCCAACTTTGGATTGTATAGCGCCTTGCCTTGTGTGCCTTGATTGATCGAAACTAATTTTTCTCGAATCGTGGTCACTGACAGATTGTATTTTTGAGCCAGATAAGAAGCTGAAACCAGTTCGACTTCAACCTCTTTAAGCTCCTTCACTATTGCGCCACCAATATTCTGGCCTAGCATGATTTGAGGCGGTCTTTCAGCTTCTACAGTGATGTTGTAACGAGCCATTAAGTTACCTCTTTTAAACTTTGTTGTACTGATTCCGGTAAACCAAACACATCCTTAAAAGCCTGATCAAAACCACCGTCAGCAATAAATCTATCAATAACGTTTTCTTCCTGACCTTTGGATACAGCAATGTTTTCTTGAACTTCAGTCACTGTTTTTCTCCTGCAGTTTTAAATATTCAAATTTCGCATCAGCCCAGTTTTTAGCATCGTATGGGCTTAAACCTTTTTCTTCACACCATTTGGTGCACCAGAGAAACTGAGCATCGTCATAGGGAGTTGGCTTAACTACTTGATTAGTACTATCCATCACGCCACCTTCATAATCTGATTAGCCACAATCTTTGCTAAGTTTTCGCTGGTTTCATTCGAAACATTCGGGCAGCGCAAATGCATTTCATATTCATCAAATAGCATCTGGCATGCTGCATTACCTGTTAAATCATTCTTTAAAAACACATAGCTCAGTGCTTTACGTGTGCCTTTGCCTGAAAAAGTAGAGCTACCATCTGCAAGTTCTTTCTTTGCATAACCCAGCTTTTCCAGCCAAAGTTTGAAACCAGCTTCATGTTTCTTTTTGATTTTGAAAATCATCTCAATCCCCAACATTTTTTGATTTTGGAGCCATGCTGGATTAGCACGACTCGGGTTTTAGAGGAATATTGATAGATCATGAAGCTTCACCAGTTTCACTAGCTTGGATCAAAATCTCTTTGCGCTGTGCATATATGCCGAGTAATTCTTGATGATCAGCGGGAAGTAATTTAGCCGCAGGAATTGCTGGTGCTAATCGCTCCAAAGCTTCTACTGAATTCATGTCATAGATCCGATTGATCAGTACCTGTTTCTTTTTGGTATAAAGCATATCGATTGGATAGCTTGATTTTCCATTGCCTGACATCGCATCCTTGCAAATAGCTTGTTGAACGTCTTTAGTGGCTTGATGTTCGATTTCTTCAATTATGTTTAGTTGATCGGGTTCAACTAGTTCTTTGATGACTGACTCAGGTTCAACCTTAGGCGTGTATTGCTCAGGATTCAGTTCAAGCAATTTATCTTCAGTCTGCTTGCACAAATGCTGTTGATCTTTTTGATCTAAGTATCCATTAGCCAGAAATACGTGGCGGAATGAAAGAACGTCATCAACCTTAGTAAACTGGTCAATTTGCGCTGTAAACTTTTCAACCAGCTTTACCGGGTCAGTTTCAACCGAATCTTCTTCAGTTTCTGTAGGTGCTTCAGTATTAACAGTGGCTTCTTGCTCTATGGCTTCAACAGATTGAACTACTTCTAGCTCAGGCCGTTTCTCAATATTTGGTGCAGCATTATCTGGACCAGTTGGAATACCAGGCTGTTCAGTATCTTCCTTGGCTTTTCGACTACGACGTTTCTTTTCAGGCTTGTAATGACTTTCTATCGTCAAAGGGTAAGCAATAGTTCGCCCAAGAAGTTTACCAATTGCTTGTAGCTGTAATTCAGCATTCTCCTGATCCATCTGGGCAAAACCATTTTTTATACATTCAACATACTTTCCAGATAGTGAAGTGAATTGAGTATGTGCAATGTGATTGGGATAAACCAAGAAAATTTCCTGACCTTCCACCACGTCATCAAGAGTTAAAGGTTTAGCAAACGTAATACCAGCCAGCTCCATGGTCTCAACCTTGATGCAGAACTCATAGCCTGGCATAGCGAAAATAGTGGCAGGGAATTGAGATAGATCATCAAAATCCATTGATTCACCAACAGTGCGGCATATGATATTTCGGCCAGCCATCATTGCTTCAAAAGCTTCTTTGCTATTTAAAATCTTCATGCTGACCATCCTTCCATATCTGATTTCGCCTGACAGGCATTTAAAATTTGTTGTTCGTACTTTGTGCCTTTGAAGTAATCCGCAGGCCGATTTAGATCATTAACGTGACTAGCATTCTGGATATCCTTCAATGCAGCTTGATAATCATTTTCTAGACGTGCTTCATTTTCAGCATGTAGTTGCTGTTCGTTAGCCTGTTGTGCTTGTTGATTGCGCTGAATAATGGAATGAATACCGGCGCATGTTTCGTCAAACTTCTGCTGTTGGACATCATGAAGACTGTTTAATCCTCGCTTAGCACAGTACTTTTCAATATCAATTCCAGCTTGTTGCATAAGTGCTTCAAGTTCTAAGAACTGATTGCCGTTGATGCATGCGTTAGCGGATCCAGAGTTCAACCACTGTTTAAGCAATACTCCAGCTTGCTCAGAAAGAAGCATGGGTTCATTAAAAATTCGGGTACGGTCTTTTGTTCTAACTGCATAGTTGTCGTGAGTTAGATCTAGAACAGTGGTGAACTCATATTCAATACCGTCACGCTGTTCAGCTTTCATTCCAACCTTTTCAACTTTCTTTTTACCGTTACCTGCATCAACCTGAACGGTATCCATCTTACTGCGTATGGTCACAATAATATTGATGCTGGATTGAAGCATTGCATCGATAAACTTGCGGTGTCTTGGGGTAACTTGGCTCCATGCACCCCAGCTATTACCTTTGAAAGTTGTACTGGCGAGCTTGTCGACAATTTCCAAACAGCCACCAACACCGGACCACTCATGAGTAATACTGTCCAGAATTAAGGTGTCAAAACCAGCTTTCTCTGCAGCCTGGATAGCATCAATAAATTTTTCAGGAGTGTAGGGAGGTTGAATATTTGCATGTTCAAACTCAACAACATCTTCATATAGCTCAGCGCTACTGTTCTCGGTATCAGCGACAGCAATTTTTCCACCAATCCCTTTAGCCAAAAGAAGTGCGCCTAAGGTTTTACCTGAGCCAGTAGGGCCAGCCAGAGCAAGGCGTAATTTCGCGTTTTTACGTTCCGCTTTCTTAAAAAATACAGTCGACATTACACAGCTCCTGGATGACGGTTTTTGCGTTTAAAGTTCTTATAGTCCTCAGACCCAAAGAAGCCGGTACTTTCTAAAACTTGATGTCGTTTATTTTTGCGCATGGCGACTCGCGCATTTTCCAAACCATCTAGAATCCACTGTGGAGCTGCGGACTTATCCATTTTCTTCAGCGAACCGTCAGGCTGGATGGAGTAGATCAGCGTATTGCAGAAATAGTCAGCAATAGTTCCTGAGCTTTTGACACGTAAAGCGAAGTAGCTCACCCGATTTTTACCAACCCTGTAAATCTCAAGTCCTTCAAACGTCTTGATGTATTCAGAGAAGTAACGATGAGTTGAGCCAAACTCTACTGGCATTGGAATGACAGGTAGTTCATCTGCTTTGAATTGCAGGAAACCAGTGTAAAGATCAGCAAAATTAACTTGTGCTTGGTCATTAAGCGGGGACCAATCATCAGAGCCATATTCACACCAGTAAACCAGCTGGCCATTCAAAAGTGCTTCAAAGATTTGATCGGCAGATTTAAGAATCATGACTGCACCTCCACCAGACGGTGTTTCATGATATAGCCAGCGATCATTGCGTTGATTTCGCGGTGATCCTGATAATCAGTGAAGTCGTTATAAGAATTGCCATTGGCATCGAATACCTTGATTTCACCCAGTTCTATCACTTCTACATTAGTGAACTCGGAACCTGGCACACCGTAGTCGTCTGGATGTGCTGCAACTTCAAACGAAGTGATTTCCAAACGGAAGCCATCTAGATTAAGGGTTGCTTCACCGCGTACATCGTCCAGCATTTTTAAAGAGGCTATGCCGTATTCAGACTGAATGTTTTGAGCTGGTGCTGCTTGGCTAGTGCCAAAGTCCGCATGCCAACCAAACGCTAATGCGCTTACAGTTAAGGCAGTAGCAACAAGAGTTACCTTGAGGCTATTGTGTGGAGTCAATTTTGCATTCATAATNNTGGGTTGTTTGGAGTTTGTTATGGATAAGCTAAATTACTTGACAGTAGAAAGCCTGCAGCATGATCCGCGTGCTCATATGGTTAATCGTTTAATTTTTAATGGCGTTACAGACGCAGAGGTGCTGATTAGTGTTACTGATAAGCTCTTAAATTTTATCGGAGAAAGTGGATTGTTTGATAAAGCCACACAGGATGAGAGGGCTTTATCAAACTGGCGCAAGGATATGGTTGATCGCTTAATGCTTCAAGGTCTTACAGACGCTGAGGTTATAATAAATACCGTAAATAAACTTTATGTTTTTTTGGTTAAGCAATGAATTAAGCGTGATTGATATTTAACTTATTTAAGGTAGGTGAAAATAGTCGGATCTTTTTCAAAGTATAAGATGCTGTACTTGTTACCACGTGATTGTAAATAATTCTGAATATCTGCCAATAAATTAGAGGACTCACTTAAATTAAAAATAAATGAATTTAAGCTAATGCGCTCAAAACCAGAAATTTCTCTCCTGTTGAAACTTTTAATTTCCTCATCAGAGATATTGAGACCATTAATTATAAGCAAGGCTTTCATTCTTTTCTCCACCCGATCCAAGAGCCGCTCGGGTTCGCGTTTTTTATTAATTAGTCTCAGGTGATTTGCTCAGGGCTTTATCCTGATACATTTTTTCATCTGCCTCTATGATAGCTGCTGATAGACCGTATGTGGGATTTCGCATTGCAAAACCAATTGCAGCACTAATGCCAGCTTTTGCAATAGCAGTTTGAATTCTGGTTGCAAGTTTATCCGCATTTTCTCGGTTGGTTTCAATACTGAGTACAGCAAACTCATCACCACCTAGACGAGCGACAATATCATTATTGCGTACAGTGTTTTTGAGGGTTAAAGCCATTTTTTGAATGAGTTCATCACCTGCAGCATGCCCCAAAGTATCATTGGTGATTTTGAGGTCATTAAGATCAATCATGAGAATAGCAACAGGGTGACCATATCGCTTGCAGCGCTTTTCTTCTAATACAATTAACTGGTCCCAAGCACGACGGTTAAAAAGGCCAGTCATGGGATCGGACAATGCCTCCATTTCAAACCGTTCAGCTTTACGTATGTACTCAGCGGCTTTTAATTCAGCTTGAATATTATAGCTAAGCACTTGTGCTAGCAGCTCAAATAATGGAGCTTCCTCGACCAGATTTTTAGATTGAGGTTCAGGATCGATTGCACAGAGAGTGCCAAAAAGGGACCCATCTTCTTTATACAGAGGTTGGCCGATATAGGCTTTAATTGGGACTAAGTGATTTATAGGTGCGTCTACGTAAACTTGAACATCGGGCGAGTAAGGGGCAATGCGGGGCGCATTATTTTGTACCATGTGTGAGCAGAACGAATCTGCCCATCGAAATACTTGTCCTGGCTTAACGTTATAGCCATTATCTTCACTTAGTAACACAATCCAGTCATCACCTTCAGTACGGGTAATCATCCATAACTTAAATCCAAATCGTTGAGATAAGAATTTTAAAATGGCTTGGCCAGCTTCTTCGAAATTCTTAAAGTTAATATTATTCATTAAGTTAGCCCGTTATTTGTACTAAGAGAGATGTGGAAAAAAACAATTTTTAGACTACAGCGTCATATATTATAATTTTAAACTGATTAGCTCACTAATTATTCAAAAATTTAATTCACTTTACTTAAAATTTCTAGAATTCCATCTGCTAATAAATAGGAATATTACTTCATACAATAAAAAGAAAACCCACCGCTGGGGTGGGTTGATTGACGAATATTTGACTATTTTTTCACAGATTTTAATTGCTCAAGTTGTGCCTTGGCATACTCGGATATATTACTGTAATCTTCACTAATAACTTGTAGGAGTTGCTCATTCTCAACAAGTGGGACAATCATTTGAGAAATTGCAGCAAGAAAATTTGTGGTTGGTAAGGCCACTGTAACAGATTCATTAACTATTGTATGGTTACTATCCAATGTATCTGCGTCTGGGGATATAACACCAAAAGTCAGTCGAGTTATATGTGAATTTATTTTAATTTCTGTAATTTCATCAGCATAAGTAGGTATCTTGTCAGACCTGATTAGTTTTTTTGGCTTTAAAGAGGCATCGAAGAAATTCTGCTGAGTTTGTTGATTTGATGGCATACTTTAAACCTTATGTTAAAAAATAAACTCTTTAATTTTATCACTTCTAGCTATACAGGCGTTTGTCCAAGTATTAATGCAATCTGATCCAATAGCTATTTCACGAATAGATGAATTAAAGTTAGAAGTAGTAGTGGTTAAACTTCTTTCTTCAGATATAATTTTCTTGAACTTTTTGAAAGTGGCAAATTCTAGTTGTCCTGAATTCCAAGGTTGATATGGTTTAGTCATTGGAGAATTGTAAAATGCTATATCAACATCGTACCCCAATGAATTTGCAAAAGAACAAATTGATTCAATAGTAAGATTAGAATCTCCAGATAATATACGTGTGATTCGCCCTTTACTAATATTGCAAATTTCAGCCATTTCAGTCCGCGATTTACCAGAGTGAACCATAAGTGCATTTAATGCTGATGCCCATTGAATTTTCTTCACGTCAATTGAGCTGAAGTTTGAGATTTTTTTGCAAACGACATTTTTTTTGTTATCGTTCATATTATCCTCTCCTTAAATCCTTTAGGGTCATTGAAAAATGGCAGTAGTGCATTTCCAATCTCTTGAATTTTGGGATTCTGATGCAGATTAGCGTCTTCACGCTTTGTTAGTATTCGTAATACCATTACCGCTCTACTATGACTCATATAACACCAATAAATACGAATTGCGCTTTTTCTAATCCGTAAAACATTCACATCAATTGTTTTGTGAGTGTCTTGGATTCTAAAACCTGACTCATGACAAGCTTTGTCTGTATAGAAATTTTCCAATGGGAGCCCATGATATGCATTTTCATTAAGTTGAATTAATCCGCTACGAGCATGTTTAGCACTAACTGGATCAGAATGCTCTATACTGGAGATATCCTGATTTAAAAAACAATTTCGGAAATCTGCATATGCTGACGCATGAAAAACTTTGTAACTTTCTTCAGTATCCTCAGGTATAACTAATGGCTCTGGAAAACCAGTAGCTAACCTAGTAAAGTGTATATTCATATTAGTTTACTTATAAGTCAACAATTTTGCAAAATACTAATTATATTTTCCGACAATAATTAATCAGAAAAATTTTGGTTGATTATATATTCAAAATTTTCTTCCCTCGTTCTGTTCTAAGGAGTCGATTTAATTCCTGCATTCTACTCATGTTGATTTAACAAAGTTGTAAAAGCTGCTTTTCTATTAGTACTTAAAATCTTTATGGTGCTGAACAACGACACCAATGATTGAAATTTCGATCTGAGATGAGTTGTAAGTAGGGAAGTCTGGGTTTAAAGGAACAAGCTCAATAATATCGACCCCATGCTCATTAACCCCAACAACACGGTATTTTTTAAATGTAGTCATTGCTACACCGTGCTGAATTTCCTGAGCAACGACCAATGAACCAGGCTTTGGATCTAAGGCTGCATCTACAACAATTTCATCACCTGGCATAAATTCAGGTGCCATGCTCAAGCCATCAATTTCTAACGAGAAAACAGCGTTTGGATCTTTGCCTTCATAACTTGTATATGTTTCATCTTTTGGATGAACGCCGTCGTATACAACTTCCCGCCATATACCAGCTTGGACAAAATCTAATACCGGAATCTTCCTTAGTTTTCTTCTAGAGGGTCTTACATTTGAAACTGGCGTCATCTCAGTCAGTTTTTCACTCTGACTAGCCTCATCTAAAGATATATTTACAGCACTTGCTTGATCCAAAAAGCCTTTTGGTTTGCCAAATGCTTCTTCTATTTTGAGTGCTGTTTCATCACCAATATTTTTAGTTGGATTCTTCCCAATGTATTGACTAAGTAGATTGTAAGAAAGGCCAACTTTTTCAGCAAAATCAGTACGACTCAAACCAGATTTTTTCATTAAATCTCGAGTGTTTTTAAGTCGTATTTCGTGAATCTGCATCAAGCTGGACATGCTAAACCCCATTATTAATTCCATTGTTAAATTTACCTATTAGGTAGAAAAAATAAATACCCTGATAGGTTGAATAAATTTTACCTAGAAGGTATATTTAATATTAATTTACCTATCAGGTGTATTTTCATGCGAAACCTATACGAATACTGGAAATCCTTAAGCGAGGATGAGAGACATATTTTTTGTTCTCGCGCAGGAGTGTCTTACGGCTACATGGAATCACATTTAATTCATGGTCGAAAAAAGCCCCGTATGGAAACCATCCAAGCAATTGTTGATGCCAGCAATAACAAACTATCCCACAAGAAATTGTTTGATTTTTTCTTAAAGAAAGCGCCTGACGCCGCCTAAACCAATTATCAATAATTTAACGTTTTTAATAAACGTGAACTTAATCAAGGTGTTCACATGGATATATCCAAGGAAAGTAAAACCGCACTACACAAGATGATTCACCAATCAAATGGGATTGCACCCAAAGAGATTGCTGATGTTGTTGGTGTGTCTCATAACACGATTTTGAATTATGCCAATCCAAATATGGAAAACCATTTGCCAAGTCTAAAAGCATTTGAAGCGATGCTGATCTATACACAAAACCCAGCTCCATTAAAAGTATGGGCGCATAAATTGGGCTTTATGTTGGTTCCAGTAGATGCGGCAGAGGGTAAGGGTCATGAATTGGGTGTTCTTGAGTCACTGCTGGGTATGAATGTTGGGAATGGCGCAGCGAATAAGCAGGTTTTGTCTGCTTTGGAAGATGGTGTGGTGACACCTGCTGAAATGGATGAGACAGATCACATCCTGGAAGGAATTGAACACAAAATTCAGTCTTTGCGTAAAGCCATGAAAGGTGAGTGTGCAAAGTATTTATCAGCTCTACAAACAGAAAAAGCCTGATGTGCGAGGTCAGGCTTATTCAATTCATTAATGATTGGAACCAATGAATATGAAATCAAATCTAGCACATGAACCACCAATACCTCAAGGGCAAGTAGTTCATTTTCCAAAAAATGAGCGCAAAGCTATGTCGAATAAAGAAGAGCGCTACACCAAAATGCCTAACACGTTAATTGACGGCCAGATCATGGCCCAGTTAAACGACAAGGCATTCAAGTGTTTAATGTTTGTCATGCGCCAGACTATAGGATTTGACCGCGCATCACACCCAATTGCTATTACTCAATTTCAAAAATATTGCGGTATCAAAAAACGCGATACAGTTATGGCATGTATTCGTGATCTGGAAGAGCTGGGTTTAATCAAAGTTGAGAGAACAACAGGTTGCCTAAACGAATATCAATTTACTCCTGACCAGTACCGCGAAAAGGGACTAGTACCAAATGAGGGTAGTACCCTTAAAGGTGATGGGACTAGTACCACCAAACGGGACGGGACCAGTACCGCGAAAGGTGACGGGACCAGTACCGTTGAACGGGGCACTATTAAAGAAACACTTAAAGAAACATTTAAAGAAAACTTTAAAGAGAAAAACGCGCAAGAAAATTCAGTTGATCAGGTATTGAATCTCTGGACACCAGATTTACATTCTCTGAATTCCTGGTTACAACGATCAGGTGAAACTCCGATGACTCAAGAGCTGGTGAATCAGATTTTGCTTGAAGTGAATGCCCATTACGAACCACGTTTGAATGCAGGCTTGATTACAGACACCCAGATGTATTCAAACTTTGTGAAGTGGATCAAACGTAAATACACTCAAAAAACATATCAATCCTCTGAAAAACAAAATTCTAATCTGGATGTGAACACTGCCTGGAACAATCAACCGGTAAAGCAACATGCACCAGTGAATTCACCAGTACATATCCCGGAGGACTTCGTATGAACGCAATGTCGATGCTGAATCAGGGATTGAAACAAACACAAGAGATCTGCTCGAAACACAAAACCCCTATGGTACAAGCTGGGCCATTCCAGAAGTGCCCACAATGCGCCGTAGAGTTCCTGGAAGAACAAAAGCGAAATGCACAGGCCGAAATTGATCGTACCGTACGTGAAAAACACTTTGCTGGTGCAATGCTTCCAGAACGTCATGCTGAGTCAGGTTTTAAGAATTATATCGTTCAGCATGCTGGTCAACAGAATGCATTGAATCTGATTGTTTCCTTTGCCAAAAACATGATCAGTGGCCACAAAAATAACTTTGTGATGGTAGGGCCTACTGGTACAGGAAAAACTCATCTCAGCTGCGCAACAGCTCGGACATTGCTCAACAAGGGAAAATATGCACGTTACATCACCAGTGAGGACATGGCACAGAGAATCATGAATGCCTGGGAGCAGCCGGACGCTACAGAGAAGTCTGTGATTTATGACTTCACTCAGTATGACCTGTTAATCCTGGATGAATATGGACTGCATGACCGGGATAAGCGTAGAGAGCTGGTGCACAAAGTTTTATATGCACGCTATGACCGCATGAAGCCGACCATGCTGATTTCGAACTTAACCCTTGAGGAACTAAAAAGAGACTTGGGTGACCGTCTTTGGTCTCGATTTCAGCAAGGTGGTTTAACCGTAATGGAGTGCAATTGGGCTGATCATCGTGTAGGAGGTGGGGTGTGAACATACCAAGCATCCAACGATTCGAAGAAATCAAAGACATTCTGGTGTATGTGGCTTTCTCTAAACATGAGGTCACGTCAGCTGAGCTTGAAGAGCATGTATGTGACAAAACTAGATCTTCTTTAAATCAAAAATTGCGCGGTCTGGTTCAGGCGGGATATCAGGCTTTTAGATGTAATCACTGCACAAGGTTGTATGTGGCTACAGAAAAGACCAGACAGCTATTTGGAGTGCGTGCTGTGGGGGATACATGACCAGCTACTCAATCGCTGAATACAAAAAAATGGTGAAAGCCACCAGATCGAAAGGGCGCTCCACACGCCCTAATGTCAAAGGCGAAAAAGTACCGAATGAGTTTGAAGCGAAGCTGGCTAGAGAATTAAAAACATTAAAAATTAAGTTTGAGCAGGAGTTTTATTTTCATCCTGATCGCAAGTGGAGAGCAGATTTTCACTTAATTGATAAAAAGATTCTGGTAGAGATTGAAGGCGGGATATGGAGCGGAGGAAGGCATACAAGGGGTAAAGGCTACCTTGGGGACATAGAAAAATATAACGCAGCAACAATGATGGGTTTTCAGGTAATACGGTTTAGTACAGATCAAGTGAAGTCAGGTCACGCGATCCAGCAGATAGAGAAGATGGTAGGGGAAATACGATGAATGCAGCAGTAACGATTATGCAGGCGACGAATTGGGGCAAGTTTAGCTTTGAAGACTGGTCACGTCAGCTTGGGGCTTGGATCAATGGTGATAGTGAAGTAATGGTGATGGTTGTAAAGACTATGCCAACCAAGCGCATTACCCAGAAACAGCGTGAAGATTTGCTTGCGATGTATATGCGTGATGAATCACTGATTGATCGTCTACGTGTACGCCGTACAGGTACATGCTGTCAATTAGACAATAATGAGGCACGTGCAATTCATAAGCTATTTTTGGATCTGCAATCTATTGATGATGAGATTGTTCAGGAATGGATTAGTGCTGTCTGGTCGCACTATGTGATGAGTAATTCTATTCGAGATATAGCGGAAAGTAATGATACCCATATTGCGCAGATTCAACAGGATATCAAGTGCGGATTGGCATTTATTAAATCGCGTTATCCTCACTTTAAATTTGACAAATTTGCCAAAAAAGAAGCGAGTGAAAAATGTGCTTGACGTGTATATACGGGGTATGCGATATTCATGCTACAGTCGACGAAGTGTAAGTTGATTGCACTGTCGTTATTAAAGAAAGCTCGCCAAATGGTGGGCTTTTTTGACATTATTTATTCATAAAATTAAGTGATAATGTCTTTTTGTTTTTGAGCTCTAATTGAAATGGCGATTTTAACTGTTAAAAAACTAGAAGATACTCTCGGTAAATTAGTGGCTGAAGGTAAAAAGCCTGAAAAGATTTTATTAGGCTATAAAGCGTATGGCGAGCTAATGAATGATCGTAGCTTTTTTGAGGAAGTGGCTGGCTCGGCAATGGATCCAAACAAACGAAAATATAAAAATATTAAAATTAAGGTCACTCAAGACGAATACCAGTTTAACGTGAAATGTCAAAAATAGGTTTAAGCATCAAGGAAAGCTCGCCAAATGGTGGGCTTTTTTATTGCCTGAAATAAAGCGCCATTAGCTCAACTGGAAAGAGCATGGGTTTTCTATACCAATGGTTGCAGGTTCGAATCCTGCATGGCGTGCCAGATAGACAAGATTGATTATTAAGTGATCTTTTTGAGTAAATGATGATCAAGTTATTAATAAATATAACTTAATTATTACGTGTTAAAACATTCTGCATATATTTCTTATACTTAGTTGTGATGAGCAAATGCTATCTTGTGTTCATTCCTAGAACCTTACGAAAACAAATAAAAGATGATTTAAATCCTGCCTGTTTAGCCCTCCAGCTAAGCAGGTTTTTTATTTGAAAGTAAAAGTTAATAACATGGTCTTGTATATAATATTTTAAAGTATATAATTCAGCCCAGATTCTATCGCTGTAGTTTCTTTTTTCAAGTTTCTGCCTCCTTTTCCCATAAAGGAGGTATTTTTTTGTCTGGAGAAAAGTATGCTCCGATTCCTATTCTGTTTATTCGGCCTACATAGTGCGACTGAGATCGACTACACGGTTGATGATGAAGAAATCAAGGTGTGTCGGAATTGTTTGAAAGAAGTTAAACAGTAAAAACCCCATTAAGAAATGGGGTTTGGATAAGAATATATTGCCTATGTTTTATTGAAAATTAAAAGGATCATATTTAGTATCCTTGATTGCTAGGATCACTAAAACCGCTGACAAAGCTAGAAGCCCTAAAATTTCTAAAAAGAACATGTCATGTGAAGTTGTAGCCAACACTAAACAAGCCAAAGACATACATATAAAAGCGCCTAGTACGGAATATAGAAAAGTGAGTTTCATGATGAGATATATATTCAAAAAATAAAGCGTGATCAAATTAACATAAAATTTAAGTTGTTATTAACGTAAATTATACACAAACAATACACTTTAATCGAAACCTTAAATAGCCGAACGTATTACGGCAAACAAAGCCCCTCGCATTCTAGATGTTGAGGGGTTTTTCTTTTCTTATTGGTGGTACCTATGACAGACAAAGTACAAGCTAAACAAGACTTAGAATTTTGCAGTGCTGAGCTGTCTAAATATCAGAATCTCAGTCGATCCGGCCTGACACGTAATGAGCTGCTGGCAATCGATGGCATCATGATTAAGCTGAAAGAGCGTATTAAGAATTTGCGGTTCGCTTTGTATGGATCCTAAGCACTATAAAAAATTAACCGATAAAGGCCCAATCAAAAATAACCCTCGTAACAGACCACTGCCTAAAGCTGGTGAGAAATACTTAGAAGCATTCGATCGGCTCAAAGAGATCCTTGATCGAATGGAAATCAAATACGAAGAATATTTTCATTTTAAAACCACTAAACACTGGCGTTTTGATCTTCACCTTATCGAATATCGAATACTGATTGAAATTGCAGGTGGTCCTTGGTCTGGTGGCCGTAAAGGTAAACTGGCTACTAAAGCCTGGAGCATAGATCGTTATGATCATGCTGAAGAAATGGGTTATCGGTATATACGCTTTGAAGTATCTGATATCTCATCATCCAACAGGGCCATACAGTGGCTTAGAAATTTAAAGGCATCACATGGAACAGTTCAGACCATTCCCACCGACGGATCTGATTGATCAGGCCGAGGAAGAAGAAGCCATTCGCTTGGCACCTGCACCAGAGCTCAAAGAATGGGTCGTGAAGAATTGGCTCACTTTAGGTGGTGAACTACATAACCCGGATCATGATCATATTGCCGAGTTACTTCACGACAATGAAGAATTCCTTGCATTTGCCTGGGCTTCATCTGCCGCTCTAGCGAAAAAACGTATGGTATTAGGCCAGTGTGAAAAGGTTATGTTTAACGTGGGTGGCTGGAAGAAAGCACGCCAGGAACAACAGATGCGAGACTGGTTTAGTTTCGTACCTCAATATCTGATTACCGTTGACGCTACTTATTGTGAACAAGCTACAGATCGAGACTTCTGCCGGTTGATTGAGCATGAGCTTTATCACATCGGTGTAGAGCGTGATGAAGATGGCGAAATCATTTATAGCGATATGACTGGGCTGCCTAAGCATTACTTAGCTGGCCATGATGTAGAAGTGTTCTTTGGTGAAACCAAACGATGGGGGGCTGATGATTCAGTGAAACGTCTCGTTGAAATTGCTAAGAATGCGCCGTTTGTATCTGAAACGAATATTGCAGCATGTTGTGGGAACTGTGTCATCGGTTAAATTTTTTTGCCTATCTTGCTATACGTAGCTATACAAAAGGGGTGTTTATGGCAGCACTTAAAGAGCCTGTAAAAATGTTTATAGTTCAGTCTCTTGCTTGCTTTGAAACACCTCAACAAGTAGTGGAAGCAGTAAAGCAAGAATATAAGATTGAGATTACTAGGCAGCAGGTCGCACTTTACGATCCAACCAAAGTGGCTGGACGAAACCTAAGTAAAAAATTGATAGAGCTATTTCACCAGACACGTAAGGACTTTCGCGAAAATATTGAAGATATTGCAATTGCTAATAAAGCCTTTCGTTTGCGTGAACTCCAGAAGATGTATGAAGATTCTGGAAAAAATAAGCGAGCAAAACAAAACCTGCTGAAGCAAGCCTTTCAAGAAACGGATGGCCGTGTGACTAAGCAGGAAATTACCGGTAAAGATGGTAAGCCAATAGAAACCATCAATCAGAATGTACCTACGGATAGCTACCTGAAAGCACGGGAGCGAGTTCTAAATGAATACTGACCTAGCACGGGAATTAGCGATTCAGCTTGAAGCTCAAGAAGATCTATATTTCTTTTCGCGTTTTATGTTTAAGGAACGGCGTAAGTACAAATGGCTGCATAACTGGCACCACCGTGTGGTATGTGATGCGCTAATGAAGGTGTATCGGGGTGAAACCAAAAGACTGATTATCAATATTCCACCCCGATATTCTAAAACTGAGCTCGCAGTGATTAATTTCATGGCTTGGTGTTTTGGCAAAGCGCCTGACAGTGAGTTTATTCATGTCAGCTATTCAGCCACACTTGCAGCCAATAATGCTTTCCAGACTCGTAACTTGGTGCAGGAAGCAGCCTATAAGCGTGTTTTTCCTGATTTTGCATTACGTGATGATAGTAAGGCTAAGGATGATTGGCGTACCGCTGAAGGTGGTGTCTGCTATTCACAAGGAACCGGCGGTACTATTACAGGTTTTGGTGCTGGTAAATTTCGAGATTCATTTGGTGGTGCAATCATTATCGATGACCCGCATAAAGCCAGTGAAGCGCGTTCCGATACGATCCGTAAGGGCGTAATTGAGTGGTTCCAGAATACGCTTGAATCACGAACGAACTCACCAGATACACCCATCATTGTCATTATGCAGCGTTTGCATGAGGAAGATTTGGCAGGCTGGCTGCTTGACGGCGGTAATGGTGAAAAATGGGAGCATTTAGAGCTTTCAGCCATTCAGCCTGATGGATCAGCACTATGGCCAGCTAAACACAGTATTGAAACGCTTGAACGAATGGAGTTGGCAGCGCCGTATGTCTTTGCCGGACAGTATAGACAGAGACCATCACCACCAGCAGGTGGTTTTTTTAAACCTGACAATATTGAAATTGTGGATGCGCTACCTGCCGATATTACCCACCAAGTACGTGCTTGGGACTTAGCTTCTTCTGAAAATGAAGGTGATTACACTGCAGGCGTAAAGGAAGCTAAAAGCCAAGATGGCTATATCTATATCGTTGATGTGCAGCATGCACAGCTAGGTCCTGACGGCGTTGAAAAGCGCATTAAGCAAACTGCCGAGATGGATGGTAAATCAGTTGCCATTCGACTACCTCAGGATCCAGGTCAGGCGGGTAAAGCTCAAGCGAAGAACTTTATTACCAAGTTATCTGGTTTCAATGTAAAGGCAGAGACAGTATCGGGTGACAAGATTACCCGGGCTCAGCCTTTTGCAGCCCAAGTCAACGTGGGGAATGTGAAAATGCTTCGTGGTGACTGGAATAAAGCATTCATTGAGGAATTACGAAACTTTCCGAATGGCAAACATGATGATCAGGTGGATGCTGGTAGCGATGCCTTTAACGAGCTGAATGAAGCTAGAACTCCAAAAAAACCTGCAGGTGCAGGATCTCGAACTTATTAAGGTGTTTACATGGCAAAGTCTAAAAAGGACAAAGCGTCAAAGAAGGCTTTGTCTTATGGCAATTTATACACTCAAGAAGCAGTCACTCAATTTCTGGTGAACTTTGGTAAGCAACCGGATACGGATGAAGTACTGCGTAAAGCAGGTATTACGCGTCACAGATTGCGTGTACTGCTTGATGATGATGAGATTGCACAAGTAGTGGAAACGCGAATTGATGCATTGCTAGCTACGCCGTTGCGTGTTGAACCCAATGATACTGAGGAAGCACAAAAGCTTAATCTGATCTTGAAAGAATGGTTTCATGAAATTGCTACTGGTGCCATGAATGCGCTGTTCTTTGGTTATTCAGTACAGGAAGCTGTCTATGAGTTAAAACCAGAAGGCTATGTGGGTATTCAGTGGATCGGTGAAAAACCTATGCAGTGGTTTGAACCTAAAAATGATGGCCGCTTAATTTACCGACCAGAAGGCATTGGTACCGAGCATGAAGTGGATCAGGTATTCAAATTCTTTTTAACACGCCGTAAGGCAACATATGAACAGCCATACGGTAAAGCCCTGTTGGCGACCCTGTACTGGCTATTCTTTTTCAAACAAAATGGTTTTAAGTTCTGGGCTAAATTTCTGGAACGTTTTGGAACGCCGATCTTACTGGGTAAGTGTAAAGACACTGAAACCGAGGACATGAGCAGAGCATTGTTAAATGCACATGCACAGAGCGTCTTATCGATTGATGCAGATGATGATGTTCAGATTTTGTCTACATCAGGGACAAGTGGTACTGCTGGTGCTGCGTTTGAATCATTCAATAATCAGCTAATTCGCCAGATCCAAAAGGTTGTATTAGGGCAGACGCTTACCAGTGGAACTGATGGAAAGGGAAGTTATAGCCTTGGCCAAGTGCATGAAAATGTACGAATGGACAAGTTGAAGTCAGATATTCGATTGGTGACTCCAACCCTACAAGCTGTAGTCAACTCACTATGTGTCTTGAATGGGTGGTCTAAATATACAGTTATGTTGGGTGAAAAACCAAAACCACTGAATAAAGACCAGGCAGAACGAGATGTACACTTAAAAAATGCAGGTGCCAATCTTTCTAAAGATTACTTCATTCGTGAGTATGGACTGCAAGAAGAAGATCTGGTTGATCAAGTCCAAACTGCCTTCAATCAATTCACCGCATTACCTCGCCAGGCATTCAACTTCAAGGCGACAGCAAATAAGCTCTCACCGGAACAGCAAGAAGTTGAAGAACTGACTGATGGTCAGGATGAATTGCAGTTACTTAAGCCGGACCAGGTCAAGGAATTGGTATTCAAGTCTGATAGCCCTGAAAGTCTGGCCTATAACCTGATGCAATTAATACCTGGTGCAACTCAGACACAGTTCACAGCTAATCTGGACCAAGCTTTGTATGCTGCAGATGTATTGGGGTATGTGACGGCTCAAAACGGGAAGTAGGCTATGCAACCAGTCACGTTTCTTGAGGCGCTTCGGTACGCTCACAGTAAAAAGATCGTGCTACCTGATGAGTTTTATTCAATGGACCTTAAGACCCGACAGATGGCGACTACGGTTAGCTTTCTATCGAGTCTTGAGCAGATTGAAACGGTCATCAAGGCGGTGAATAAATCGATTGCCGACGGCGGTACTTTTAAAGATTTTCAGAAGCTCATTAAAGAATCTGAAATCATTCTGCCAAAGCACTACCTGGATAATGTATTTCGTACCAATATTCAAAGTGCTTATGGTCATGGGCGGTGGCAACAACAGCAACGGAATAAGGCTAAACGACCGTACCTGATGTACTCAGCTATCGATGATAGTCGAGTGCGTCCTAGTCATTTAGCTTTAAACCGGATTATATTGCCGATTGATCATCCGTTCTGGCTGACACATTACCCGCCCATTTCTTTCCGTTGTCGTTGCACCGTGATTTCCTTAACTGAGAAACAGGCGCTGAAATATGGCATTACGTCAGATGATCAGTTGCCAGAAGTAGCTGAGGCTTTGGATTGGAGTTCGCATCCATTGCAGTTTGGTGAACTTGAATCACTGGTGGATAAAAAGATCAGTGCTTCATCACTAGATAAAGAATATCTACTCGAGCAGAAAGAGATCATCAAAGCAGAATGGACGGCGAGTAAAAAACTCACAAGACTATTTGCTCCGATGGATGATAAGGCTCGGGACTTATTCGATACTGTGGCCAATACAGTAATACCACTTGATCCAAGCATTCGACCAAGTGCGATTCGCACCTTCTTGGACTATGTGCAGGGAAATGATGCCGCACTGACTGGCTATTTAAACTCTGCTACAGGCTCACTAGCTGATGATGTACTTAAGCGCTGGCTGAGTGCAGACATGGCAGCGATTCAAACTGTGGCAAGCAATACGGCTTCTACCGTAGTAGGTGCTGCAACTCTTAATCAAGTAGCGGCTTATCAGGTAGGGCAAACACTTCAATTGAATGCGCCGTTGCTGATGGCTGATACAGCTTCAGATATCGTGATTAAGATTGAGAATGCTAAAGGCTTGGGTGTTGATCTGGATATGTTGAATGCTGGTAACGGCGTTTTAATACCGATGGGATTGTCATTTGAGGTTGTTTCGATTGAAGCGGTTGAAGGGCAGATGGTTTATACGATCAGACCACTAGTTAATTAATCTTTTAATTAACTAATCTGCTATAGGACAATGTTTAAGCTACATTTTTTATACAACGAATGGAATATTTAAATATTGGATTAGGGGCAAAGTAGACTTATAAAATCTGTACAGCTTAGTCACTTGGTTGGGATATGGTTTGTTTTGCAATTGAGATCGAAATACCTGCAGATAAGTGCCCTAAAATAAGAGGCCGAAAGCGTTTAATAAGAGAAGGAAAGGCAAGGGTTCTTTTGTCAAATAATACTTCTACAAGGAGAGCGCTTACGGGATTTACAAGGTATGGGGTATCTAGCGGAAGGAATGCAATAGTCTTAACTCCATATGAGTTCAAAGATCGTGAGAACCAGATAACAAACTTTCTAAATAAGAGGTTTGATAGTGAATGGAAACTTAAGCTGATACCTATAAAGAATACTTGAACTATTTACCCACCTCGGTGGGTTTATTTGTAGCTATTTTACGCCGTCCGAAAGGGCGGTTTTTTTATGGAGCATGAGAAATGCCAAAAGAAGAGGAACATAAGCCGAATCAGTATTGCTTCCAGGTCGGTAACTTAAATGTCGATCAAGCTGAAGATGGCAAGAAGAAGCGGACTTTCTCCGGTGTTGCATACAGTGGTGAAGTTATTACCGATCATTGGTATTGGGATCGAATCATCTTTGATCTTGATTCTATGCAAATTAAAGGCCGAATCCCTGCGTTACTGGATCACTCAACCCGGCAACGTGCTGGAGCCATCAATAGCCACAGCATTGATCACCAGAACGGACTAACAGTTTCGGGCGATCTAATGAGTAATGAATTTGGTACTCAGGTAGCTCAGGACTCTGACGATGGCTTTCCGTGGCAGATGTCAGTGCGAATTGAACCCTCTGCAGTCGAAGAAATCCAAGCGGGTGCATCAGTCACTGTAAATGGAAAAGTGCATCAAGGGCCTATCACGGTTTTTCGTGGTGGTCGTATTCGTGAAGTGTCTTTCTGTGCTTTGGGTGCGGATGACAACACAAACGCAGTGGCAGCGAGTCACTCTCCAAAACAATTTAATCAACCAGAGGACACCGACGTGACCGAATTAGAACAGGCGCAAGCCAAAATCAGAGAATTGGAAGGTCAGGTCTCCACCTTGACTGAACAAAACAAACAGTTTGCAACAGATAAGCGTAATTCTGAAATTGACGCTTTGGCCAAAGCTCTAAACAAAGAGTTTAGCGCTGAAGAAAAAACAAAGTTTGCAGCCATGCCAGATGATGCATTTGAACTGATGGCAGGAACACTCAAACAGTTTGCAGCAGGCAGTCAACAAACACCAGCTGAACAACAACAGCAAACACAAACACCAAGTGTAAATCCGGCATTTACTCACTTGTTCACTCATCAAGCCAATCCGGGGCAAGGTGGTCAAGCTCCACAAGGCTCGGCTTTAGATCAGGCATTTAATCAGTTTGTAGCAGCACAGCAACAAGGAGCTAAATCATGAGCCAAGTCGTAACAGGAACTATTGAAAATAAACAGCTAGTGGTCGGTGACGGCGTACGTACAGAAAATGCCAAAGTAAAAACTGCTACAGCATATAAGCGCGGCGATTTACTTAACGTGAGTGCCGATAACGTTGCTGATCATCCTGTTGTCACTGAAGGTGTAGTAGGTGAATGGAATGCAATTGCTGTTTCAGATTTCACCGCAGCGCAATCTACTTACCATGCGGCTAATAATCTTGAAATGCCGATCTACGTGCAAGGCCCATTTGATATTGCAGTAGTTACAGTGAATGGAACACCTCTGACTACTGCTCAATATGATGCAGTACGTGCACAAGCATTAAAAAACAAAATCGAACTTCGTAAAGTTGTGGGGAACTAAGACATGAGTCAAACTTTTACATTTCAAAATGCACCAGTGGAATTACTGGATGTGCCACAGCTGGTATTACTGACTGATACCACTCAAAAGGTAGATACCTGGCTGATGGACCGCTTTTTCCCTCAGCGTGTTTCCTACACTAAAAAAGAAGTTCCAGTAGGTGAGCTAAATACAGCGACTCCACTTGCGCCGTTTGTTACTCCGACTGCAGCTGGACGTCAGATTAAAGTAGGTGAATCTGGTAACGTGAAATTCGTTAAGCCAGCTTATCTGAAACCAATGATGACAGTCATGCCAAGTGAAGTGCAAAACACTGCTCTGATCGCACGCTTACGTCAGTTTGGTGTGATTGCGACTGGCTCAAATCGCTTGTCTGATGCAGATCTACTACTGATTGATCAGGCTCAAAAAGCATTGTATCTGCGTCAGTCTATCGAAAACCGAAAGCTATTAATTGCTCGTGATGTGCTTCTCTACGGTAAAACCACTTTTGCTTCTGCAGACTTCCCGATGTATGAAGTAGATTATGAACGTAATGCAGCATGTAACTTTACGCCGTTGATCAAATGGGGCCAAGCGGGTGCTACTCCAGTCAAAGATATTCAAGCGATGATTGATCTTTCTGTTGAGCATGCTGGTACATCACCAATCATGGCCTTAACTACGTCAAAAGTGTATAACACGCTGATTAAAGATCCTGAGTTTAAGGAAAAGTTCATTGCTCCATATGCGGGTGTGAGTGTTCCACTTACTCCAACCTTTGATCAATCTGATAAACCCCAATTCCGCGGTACCATCGATAACCTAGAAATCTGGACCTATGATGCTAAACACAGCATGAATGGAAGTGTTGAGCGTTTCATTCCAGAAGATTTCTTTGGGCTGGTTTCTGATGCTAATGGTTGGATTGCTCACTGTGCATTGCAAAACGTTGAAGCATTTGGCCAAGCTCTAGAATTCTATTTAAGCCAATGGCAGGAAAAGAACCCTTCAAGCATTCAATTATTAGCTGAATCATCTCCACTTGCTGTTCCTAATAACAAGAACGGTTTAGTCGGTGGACGTGGATTTGTATAAGGAGATCAAAATGCCAAAGTACATTGCAAAACAATCGATCGGACACTTCCGTCCAGGTCAGGAAATTGAGGGGCTTGAAGCTAAACAACTTCAGGCCCTTTTAGCGTCTGGGGCTATTGAAGAATATCAAGAGCCGGAAGAACCTAAGGCAGATGGTGCCGCTGCACGTTTAGCTAAACTTGAAAAAGCCAATACTGAGCTGACAGCAGCCAATGAAGCCTTAACCAAAGCCAATCAGACAGCAACTGTCGACAAGGCTAAAGCTGAGCAAGAAATTGCTGAGCTCAAAGCCAAGGTGGCTGAACTGGAAAAGGCGAAGCCTGCTGCAAAACCTAAGGCAGACTCAAAGCCTGCTGACGATGCCAAGTAGGTGATTTATGTATGCGACTGAAGCAGATTTGGTCGCACGATTTGGGGCTTCAATTGAGAACCTGAAATTGATGTATGAAGATGCAGCAAAAGGTTCTCAAGCAATTAATGATGCAATCCAGGATGCAATGGAGGAGATTAACGGTCATATCGGTGGTCGTTATCCTTTGCCGCTTCCCAATGTGCCGAGTAATTTAAAGCGTATGGCGTGTGATATTGCACGCTACCGCCTTCATTTTGAGCAGCCAACCGATGAGGTGCGAAAACGCTATGAAGATGCAATTGCATTCTTAAAGCGTGTGGCTGATAACAAAGCACATTTGCAGATTCAGTTACCTGAAACAAACCAGATCGTGGATGACCAACCTAAAGGACGACCTTCAACGGCGCCAGTCGGTACTTCATATACCGGTGGTGTATTTGGAGATTCTATCCTGGACCAGATGCCCAGCTTGAAGTGAGGTGCTTATGGCTTTTGCAATAACCATTCAGGCAGATAGTTCACCGATTGAAGCAATACTTAATCAATTAGGTAACTTTGAATCATTAAAGAACCAGCTGTTTGATGAGATTGGTGCTGGACTTGTGGATAGTGTGCAGCATCGATTCTTAACGGGTACTGATGTAGATGGGAACCCGTGGAAGATTTCATGGCGTGCACGTATGCAGGGTGGTGAAACGCTTCGAGATACTGGCCGCCTGATGAATTCCTACACACACAATGTTCTTTCAAATGGTGTGGAGGTGGGTACAGATGTTGCGTATGCACCCCATCTGCATTACGGCGCAACAATCCTACCCAAGAATGGCCAATACATTACATTCGCAGTTGGTGGCCAGTATCGAAAGGTTAAGCAATCCATTATTCCACCTCGGACTCAGCTTGGTATTGATGCTGAAGATGAAGTCATGGTTTTAGACATTGTCGGGAGTTTTATCGATGAGCACCTTCTTCGCGGTACGTGATGAGATCGCAAACAAGCTGAAGGAAATTCCAGAACTTCTAAAGATCTATACGCCGTTGAATTCAGTTATGGTCACCGAGATGTCACAAGTCACGCCATCTGCGCATGTCAATTTTGTCCGTATTGACAAGAAAGCCAGCGCAGGTCGTGGAAGTATCAATCAGATCGGTCAGCAATGGGCGGTTACGGTTGCATGTCGTAATGCTCAATCTCAAATGACTGATGGCCGAGTGGTGAGTGATGAAGCTGGTCTTTTAACTGAGAAGGTAATTCAATTGCTTTCCGGCTGGCAGCCTCAGGCATCACGAACGGCACTAGAAATGATTTCGGTTCGGGATGGTTATAGCCCAGGATTTGCATACATCACGATTATTTTTGAATCACAAAAATTCATTTAGGAGCCAGTCATGGCAAAACAATACAAAGCATTACAGCCTGTAGGTCGCTTTCAAAAGGGCGATGTGGTCGGTGGGCTGAGTGATGCACAAATCAAAAAATTACTTGCAGATGGTGTAATTCAGGAACTACCTGAACCTAAAGCTGCTCCAGCCAAGAAAACTACAGGGGATGAAAAGTAATGGCTAAAGAATATATTTCGCTGCAAGGTAAGTTTTACCTGTCAGAACTTGTGAATGATGTTGCTAGTGCAATGCGCCATTTGGGCAACGTGCCAGACTTTGAGTTAGAAATTGGTGCTGATGTTGTTGAGCATAAAGAATCAACATCTGGTCAGCGTACTACTGACTTCACCATGATCAACGCAACATCAGTGAATTTTACGGGAACGCTGGAAGAAACTGATCCAGAAAACCTTCAATACATCCTGTCTGGTATGAATCACGCCGTAGCGACCACTACAGCGACAGATGTATCACTGGGTACTGTGGTGGCTGGTAAAGAAATCAAACTGGATGGTTATAACCTGAAAACGGTTTCATTCAAGGATTCAACCACTGGCACAGCTAAGACTGTTGATCCAGAGAATTACACACTGGATGCTGTATTTGGTACTGTGGTTTTCCATGATGTATCAGATCTGACTATGCCGATCTTAGCCACTTACACCACTGGAGCAGTGACTAACACCACTCTGGCATCCGACTTTGAAAAAGAGTATGAGCTTTTCTTCAAGGGCATCAATACAGCGAATGGTAAACATATGGCTGTACGTTTATGGCGTACCAAGAAGTCACCAGAAACCACTTTCCCACTGATTCATGAAGAACTTGGTCAGTATGAAATCTCTGGTCAGGCTTTATCTGATGTAACGAAGCAAGCAGATCCAGCATTAGGCTTATATGGCCATATCGTAACGATTCCGGCAGCGACAACACCGTAACCTCATGCAGGCACAAAGAACTCCACGGCGTATTAGCGTCTTTTTTGTGCCTGTTTAACTTTAAATGAAAATATCGTCTCATAAGATTTTTAAGGTCATATTGCTTATCTTTAGACGACGCAAGAAACAATAAAACGATAAAAAATGATTATCGACGATGACAAATCATGATTGACGATGATGTCATTATTATATTATAGTTTAGTCATACCCCTTGGTTGTACGCAGTCTGCCATTTAGACCCCGCTGAACCCGAGGGGTTTTGTGTATCTAGGGGATAAGAATGTCAACGACTGCAATTTTAGTAGATGGGGCTTTTTTTCTAAAGCGCTATAAAAGTATTTATACCAAACCAGAAGACCAAACGCCTGAGGCAGCCGCAAGAAATTTATACACTATGTGTCTTTCTCATCTTACTGAAGGCAGAAGAGATGCAAGAAAATCTGGTCGAGATGGTGAGCAAAAGGGTTTCACTAGAGAGCATCAGCTTTATAGAATTTTTTATTATGATTGTGAACCTTTAACCAAAAAACATCATTATCCAATATCTAAGAAGCCAGTCGATTTTGCAAAGTCTGAAACAGCTACCTTTAGATATGCATTTTTTGAGTGCTTAAAAGAACAAAGAAAGGTAGCACTACGCATGGGACATCTGTCTGACATTAGTGGATGGATTATTAAACCTAGAGTCATGAAAGAACTTTTAGCCGGAAGAAAGGAATACGCTAGCCTAATAGATGAAGACTTTATGCTTGAGGTTACTCAGAAAACTGTAGATATGAAAATAGGTCTCGATGTAGCAAGCTTAACCTATAAAAAATTTGTAGATCAGATTATTTTAGTGTCTGGGGATTCAGATTTTTTGCCAGCTGCTAAGCTGGCTAGAAGAGAGGGAGTGGATTTTATTCTAGATCCAATGCATAAACCAATCCCTCCGGATCTTTCAGAGCATATTGATGGCAAACGATCAACCTGTCCTAGGCCTAAACAACCTAACAGACAACCTAAATTAGCTATTGCTGAATGATCAGAACCGCTCTCCGGAGTGGTTTTTTTAATACTTCATCGTTTTGTAATATTTTGTTAGTTTAATTAGCGCTCAATAGGGCTATAAAAGATATTCAGTTCACGTTGAGAATAAAACTGCTATGACTAAAATAGAAATATTTGTCTCCATCCTAGCCGTAATAATTATTTCTACTTTTATTTATCTTGTATGTCAGTAAGTTAGTAAGCTAAGAACCGCCTTTAGGGCGGTTTTTTGATAAGTGGAAGTTCCACTTGGCTATATAGGGTCAATTTTAAAAAGACTTAAAATAGTAAAACATAACTTTACAAATCCACTCTCCCTAGGCTTTAGATAAGATTGAAAATTAATGTAAAGTGCTGCCCTTAATACATGGGGATATTATGAAAAATTTAAGCTTATTCTTTTTTATTGTGATTTTAGCTGGGTGTGGACACAAGGAATCTAACGGTCAGCATCTTGATTTAGAAACAAGCAAAAAGGAACAGCTTGAATTTGCAAAAGAAGCTACAAAAAAATTCATTCCCAACCCTGATTCGGCAAAGTTCCGCAATCAAATAGGAGAGTGTGGAGAGGTAAGCTATAAAGAAGCAGATAGTGATTATGTTCCCTTCCAGCGTTTTATTGTGCTTTCAAAGGATATAGTACTTGTAGAAAATCAGACGGATCAAAAGCAATTTGAGTTGTCATGGAAGAATGGTTGTACGCCAAGCTGGAAGTAATTAAAAAGCCCTTTAATTAAGGGCTTTCTTTTATTCACCAGATGATTCAGATTTTTGATCTTTTTCATTTCCATACTCTAAAGCAACCTGTTGCGCTTCAGCTGCGGCAGTGGCTTCTATTGGAATCGAGTCAGCTGCGATAGCTACGGTACCGGTAAATCCCATTAAAGTTAAGATTAGAATTTTCGAATACTTTTTCATTTGAATTTCCTCTACGTTTCTAAAACTTAATTTCAGTGTAGAGAATGATTTAAATCGTGGATGTAGCAGCTATGTCGGGATATGTAAGATATTCAAGGCTAGAGTTAGAAGGATCTAGTTTTGCGTAAGAATGCTTTTCTGATGAAACTTTTTGTTGAGTTGCTTAACGAAATGTTTGAATGCTTCAGTAGGTAGTTACACTCTAAAGAAACTTCCCTAACTTCTAAATCTTTGTAACATCCAATATTTTTTTTGTAATCTTTATGTTATTAATTGTATGCTTTGCTTATCATATGAATGATGAAAAGTGGAGCTCCGAAAATGCTGACCAAAGCCGAAATCGTTGTTGTCGTTCTAATGATAGTAGCCTTAATTCTCATCGTTTATGAGATGGGGCAAGGTCGTAATTGGGCTTTATAGAATTCAGCCTTTATTAAAGTTAAAAGAAAAGCACCTTCGGGTGCTTTTTTAATGCCTAAAATTATCTCGAGATCCCATCATGAATGATTTTTTCTTAGCAACAAATCGCAGCATCCGGATTAATGATATCGAAGTCCGCCAGATCCAGATAAAAGACTTTGACACCTGGGCAATGCATGCTGAAGTTTTGAAAAACTTCATCAAAGACCAAAATCATTCAGATGAAACTTTGACGGCGCTATTTAAAGCTCACGGCGTGCAGGTCATTTCGACCATGGCATGCGTCACTGATCTGGATAATGAATCACTGGTAGAACTTGCCGCTGATGAGCAAACCTTCAAGGACCTACTTAAAGCTGTACTTTTGGTCAATCAGGCTTACTTCAAATACGAAAAGCCTAAACGTGGCATTAAAAAGAAAGATGACTCTACCTGGTTTGATTCATTCCAGTTTCTGGTATCAATGGGCCATCAGCATAGTGAAATTATGGAAATGACCTACGGCGCATTCCAAGGCTATGTTAAGGCAGCAAACAAGATATACAAGCAGGGAATCTTCAATAACGCTGTTGCCGGACGTGTGGCTCAATCAGATAAAAAAGGCTTTGAGTCATTTAAGAAAGAGATGGTTTCTGATTGATCACGCATTACCCTAAAGTTATGATGTGAAAATAATAATTTAGGGGGGGTAGTGTGAAAAAATTATTATTAACAATAGCATTAATGGTCAGCTCAGTTGCTTTTGCGGTAGAGGTGGGTTCTGTACGTGGTAGTACCAGCTATGTGAAACCCGGCTTTTCATTGGGGCAAATGTATGATGTATTTGGTGAACCTGAATCTTCTTATCATCACGTGATTCATGACCGTAAAGGTTGGCCGCATAAAGCTACTTCTTATCGTTACACTGTAAATGGTCAGAACTACACAATTACTGTGGTGGATGGCCAGATATACAAGATTGAGTGGGAGCGATAATAGTGGGTATTAAATACTGTAAATCTTGTAAAAAACCAATGAGACCGGCAGATACTCACTGTAAAACATGTGGAGCACACTATAAAAATAATCCATTAATTCTAGTGGTAATAATAGTGATTATGGGTGGTCTGGGGTATTTTTTATGGGACACATTTGCAATCAGGAATGTTGATAATAATAAGGAGACAGTACAGACCATAATCAATCCTGATAAAAATGATAAACCAAAAGAAACTAAATGGCAGTTAGAGCGTGAGATCGACAAAATGACAGATAAGGAAGGTCTTTATTTGTCTAACAAGGCGATTAATGCTGAAACAGGATTGCAAACAGATGCTGGTTTAACAATAGGTTGTTCATATTACGGTGGATTAAGTGCAGTTTTTGTCGCAGATACCCCTATAAAAATTCGAGATTTTACAAAAGATGGCGCCACTGGTAATTATGAAATTAGATTTGATAACCAACCAATGTCAGACGGTACTTCAAACCTATCTTCATTAAATAAGGTTATTGTTTTAAGTGAAAATCATAGGGCGCAAATAGAAAATAGTTCCAGAATTCTGATTCGCATAACTACTGCTACTGATAATTATAAAACATATGAAATAGATTCAAGCAATGGTGGTGAGCAATTTTCGAAGATCAAGGACTTTTGTTTAACACAGTCCAAGCAAGATAAAACAATTTAGATTTTGTTTTACCCAAACCCGCTTCGGCGGGTTTTTTAATGCCTAAAATTTAGAGGTCAGCATGTCTGGTAAAAACTTAACATTCAAATTAATCATGGATGCCGACACTAAAAGTTTTGTTGGCAATATCAAGCAGTCTGAAGATGCGGCTAAGTCAGTATTCAATGCAATAAAACAAGAATCAGAACTTTTAAAACAAGCGACTACTGATGCTTCTAAAGAGATGGGAAATATTATCCCAAAAGGAACCAGTGAGTTAGCGGACAAGCTTTCACAATCCTTAAATGCTGCTACAGGAATCATTAAGGATGCTGGTGATAATGCAAAATCTACAGCAGGTAATTTTACTGATTTTGGAAATAAGGCTGAAAAGGCTCTAGATCAGCTTAAAGGGGATTTAGCCCAAGCTAAGCAGAATCTTGAAGCATTTTCCAAAACCAAAGCTTCACCAGCAGATATTGAAAAGGCACAGGTAGAAGTTGATCAGCTTGAAAAAGAAGTTCAACAGGCAGACCAGGCATTTAACGGTTTTCAAGCAGAAGTAAATAAAGCAAATACAAGTCTAGAAAATACGGATACAGCAGCTCAGACGGCGCAAAAAGGTATTGGAGCTCTAAAAACTGGATACACCGCCCTTATCGGGGTAATGGGTGGTATTGGTATTGGTCTGGGTATTCGTGAGCTTGCACAAGCTGCAGATTCTTATACCAACCTTTCAGCACGAATTAACATCGCAACCAGTGAGGGTGGAAACTTTACCCAAGCTATGGCTGGGGTGCATCAAGTTTCGCTGATGACCAATACTAGTCTTGATGCTACTGCAGGTTTATTCACAAAAGTGAATGATGTGGGCAAGCAGATGGGAATGACCCAGCAGCAAAGCCTGGATCTAGTTAAGACCATCAATATGGCCATCCAAACTGGTGGTGGAGATGCTGCTGCCAGTGAGGCTGCAATTGTTCAGCTGACTCAAGCACTGCAATCTGGCGTATTGCGCGGTGATGAGTTCAATTCCATCATGGAGCAAGCTCCAGGTATCTCTAAAGCTTTGGCTCAGTCACTCGGGGTAACCACCGGTGAACTGCGTAAGATGGCTGAGAATGGCGAACTCTCAGCTGAGAAGGTCATTCAGGCACTACAGCAGCAGTCAACAGCAATTGAAGCTGATTATGCTAAGTTCCCAACAACCATCGGCAATGCCTTGCAGCGTATCGCTACACAATGGCAGATCCTGATTGGTACAATGGATCAGGCAAACGGTGCATCTGCAACAGTAGCACAGTGGCTGGTAACCCTTGCTGACAACATGGATGTAATAGAGACCATACTTGAGGACATTGGCGAGGGATTTATCTGGGTAGGGGATCAGCTTAAGAAGATTGACCCGGCCACAATTGAAGCACTTAAAGAGGCATTAAGTACTGCTTATGAGACTGTAAAGTCTATGGCCAGTACTATAGGGACTGGAATTGGAAACACTGTAGATCAGTTAAATACACTCCTTGGGGCAATATTTAATTTTGATAGTGGTATAGATACCGCAACAGATAAAACTAATGGTTTCACCAAAGCTTTACAGGCTCTTAATGTGGTCTTTGGTTTTATCGGTGATGGTTTCGAGGCAATTAGTATTGTTTCTAATTTGCTTGCTGGTGTGTTCTATGACGTTGGTGCCGCATGGGAAGGGTTTAAGTCTAAACTTAAATGGGGTGATGCTAAAGACCAAGCTATTGCAGACATGGAGGCAATGGCTAAGAAAGCCCAAGAATATTATGATCGGGCTTCAAATGGGGCAACAGATTTTAAATCAAAGGGCATAGCGGCCATCCAAGAGATCGGAAAAACTCAGGATCAGAAAAACCAAGAATCCCTACAAAAGAGCAATGCCACTTTTGCGGAGCTAATAAAACAAGATCAAGAATTCCTTCTAAAGTCCAAGGAATTGGCAGGCGAGCGTGCTGCCATCAATGCGCAATTAAATCAAGCTCGTAAGGATGGCAACCAGTCGACCATTGATTCAATCATCCAAAAATCTAATGAGCTAGAAGGTCGTGAGAAGGAGCATGCAGCCAATAAGGCTGCATTGGATAAGGATATGTTGGCTTCTGCTCAGGCTTATGCCGAGGCAGCTATCAAAGCCAATGGTGGTGTCATGGACGGCGTGATGCAGTCCGATCTATTAACCAAGGGCTATATCGTCACCATCGATGAGGCTGGCAAGGTTAGTGTTCAGGCAGGTCAGAGTGCGGAACAGGCTGCTGAAAGTGCTGCCAAAAAGGAAGAAGCTCTTAAGCTGGCCAAGGAAAATGTTAAGAAAGCCGATGAGGAATATTTGGCTTATCAGAAACAGGCTGCAGTTGAACGTGCACTTCTGGAACAACAGATTGAGCAAGCCAAAAAATCTGGTGATTTAAATGCTTTAGCCTCTGCTCAAGCATCCATTACCGCCATCAACGCCAAAGAGGCTGAGCTGGCCAATAACCGTGATTTACGTATAGCTGAATTAAATAAGGCTAATACCGGATCCGGTCAAGTGGCTGAAACTGCATATTCTAGAGCATCTGCCGCTGCCAAGCTATTTGGTGTTGATCTGGATGTTTCGCTAAACAAGGTTTCTAAGTCTTTTTCTAGTTCTGGAAATGAACTGGATGGGCTTAAGACTAAGTTAGGTGAGGCAGGGTATACTGGTAAACAGGCTGGTGATGTTCTTTACCAGGCATGGGAGGAGTGGCTTAGTAAGGCGAAAAGTCAAGCTGAGATTGATGCGGCAAATGCCAAGATGCGTGAGTTTGAAGCGCAAGGTGTGTTCTCAACCAAGCAGGTTGAACTTGGTATTACTGCAATAAAGAGAGCTACTTCTGAACTACCTGATGCCTTAGATGAAACAGGGAAGGCTTTCGAGCGCCTCGG
Source organism: Acinetobacter sp. UBA5984 (assembly GCF_002429925.1). Classification (NCBI taxonomy): domain Bacteria; kingdom Pseudomonadati; phylum Pseudomonadota; class Gammaproteobacteria; order Moraxellales; family Moraxellaceae; genus Acinetobacter; species Acinetobacter sp. UBA5984. The sequence goes on along the minus strand of NZ_DJBE01000050.1, from coordinate 10,775 downwards.
CATTAAAACCAAGGAGCAACTTCGATTGTCGGCTCAAATGGCATTGGCTGATTTTGAAACAGTACGCCAGAGTGGCCAGGCTACTCAAGCGGATCTTCAAAAGGCTTATGAAAAGACAATTCAGCTGGCGTATGCCTCGGGTGATGCTCAAAGTATTGCTGCAGCAAATGCCAAAGCTGCCTCACTAGGTTTATCGATCCAGGTAAGTGAAACCGGCCAAGTTTCAGTAAAAGCCAATAATGCTGTGGAAGAAAGCTTACACCGTGTTCGCAATGCTACAGGAAATGCAGGTGACGGATTTGATGATCTAGGTCGTAGAGGTGTGGCGAGTGGTAATGCAACGCGCGATGCATGGGAAGAGGCTAGACTGGCAGCTGCAGCTGCCGCTGATGCAGCAAACTCAGTTACTGAACGCGGTATGGCGGGCCGAAAATCACGTACTGAATATACTCTAGAGGGTGTTAAACAGGAACTACGCTCCAAAGGTTATACCGATGAAAAGGAGATCAATCGTAAAGCCAATGAGCTATTTAATGCGTCTGCATCAACTCGTAAAAATGCACTAATGCAATATCAGTATGAAGCTGGGAAGAATATCCCTGGATTCGCCTTGGACTTTAAAGCTGTAAACCTTATGGCTGCGAACAACAAGGACTATATTGATTTAATGTTGCAGAAAATGAGCCCATCGGTTGGTAAGACTGGATCCAGCAACCTGAATGACTATGCGCCGTCGATTCCTTCTACTCCGTCTGTCAGAGACACCAATCAGCCTGCCAAGGAAGTTACATACAACTTTGACTTCAATGGTAAGCAGATGAAATTTAGCGGGCCAGCAGGACAGGAATCTTTAATGAATGAACTTGTGAATCAGTTAAAAGTACAGGCGAGATCAACATGAAACTAATTCGCTTAGCAACATCAGAAACCGTCCCATTAGAGGACGGTTTTTTATGGCCTGATGAATTCTCCTGGAAGGTCATTGAGCAAACCCAAGCTTATGCCATGGATGGATCTCTGATCATTCAGGAAGGCAAAAAGAAATCTGGTCGGCCTATTACTTTACAGCCAGCAGATCAGGAAATGGGCTGGATCAAGCTACGTGAACTGCGGACTGTTCTGGAGTGGTCAAAACTGCAGGAAGAAAATTTCAAGCTGAAGTTTGAGCAACCTCATGACAATCGAGAATTCATAGTCAAATTTAACCACCAGGATGGGGCTTTAGAGGCTGCACCGGTAAAAGGAATTCCAGCGGTATCACTGGATGATTATTTTAATGTGACTTTGCGCTTTACGGAGTTAGACGATGGCGATTGAAACCAAGGATTTAGTAATCTACAAGTCTGAACGCTTGACTGATAACTCGGATGGCGGTGGTAAATACTCTGGCGTAGTAGTTCAGGATGGCATCAGCAATAACCTGTTTAACGATGTGTCGGAAATGGATCAAACCATGGGTGATGTCTCCATGCGTAAAATCTTTCCAGCTGTGACTACTGAAGACACTGATTTATTGATGGGCGCAACGGTCTTTGTATCTGAGTTACCAGAAGATCCAAACGTGTCAGCATTGCTTTTCAGCACCAAAAACTGGACCGATGAACGCCAGTCTGCCCAGAACCGCGTAGAAAACTATCTGGCAAAAGGTGGTCAAATTGCTGGTACACCACTTGATACACACTGGCAGGGTATGTCATCACTTCAGGTTGTGATGTGGCCACAAGAAGTCGAAGCATCGGTAGGTGATACCATTGTATTGATTTCTGATGAAGGGAAGGCTTTAGAACGCGAGCAGTATGTGCGGATCACGAAAGTAGAGACACGCATTGCCAAGATGGTGATTGATAAAGAAGAGATTGAATATAAAGTTGCAACCTACGCTATCAATGACCCACTGGAAGCAGACTTTGTTGGGTTATCTGCAAAACAATGGTATGAGTTGCAGCCATCAAAAACCATTATCCGCGATACCTTGGTCGCTGATACCGGCCTATATTACTCATCCACAGCGTTAGCTTCTGATGCCAATGTGGGCGAATTTACCGTAAATGCCAAAAGCATCTTTGCCCAGCTGATTCCCTCCGCTCAGACAGAGACCCCAATTATTGATGTCAACGCTGCAGGTGAGAGTGTAGTGCTGGTTGCAGGTAATGAAGGCACCATTACAGCCAGTTATCCAAACATGGTAATTGGTGTCAGTCAGAACCTATATATCGGCTCTGCAGTGATTCCATCAAGTGTGTCGTTTAGCCTGCAAGGCCAGCAGATTAATGATCAGGGTGGCCTGCTTAAAAATACCCAAGGCACCCAGGTCGGAACGATTGATTATCAGCGTGGCTTGATTCAATGGACTGCAGCAGCGCCAGCTGGCACTGTCAGTTTGAATATTACATTTAAGCCGGCAGCTGCACCGAATCAGTATTACCAAAGCCATGCCATTCCGGTAACTCAAAATAATCAAAGTACTAACTGGACTGGAGTGTTAATTCCAATTCCGGCACCAGGCGCTTTGTCGATCTCGTATATGTCGCAAGGCAAGTTTTATGAGCTTAAAGATGATGGCTCGGGGCAGTTAAAAGCTGCTAGTCCATCTTTTGGCTCGGGCATGATCAACTATGAAACCGGCTCTTGGTTACTCACAACTGGCGCTTTGCCTGATGTAGACACACCGATTTTATTGAACTGGGGCACACCGATTGTCACCTTCGTAAGATCAAATTTAACCGTGGAAAAAGCTGCATTTGATTTTGATTTAGGTCGACCAGGTGTTTTGCCGGGTATCACGATTAACTGGGCCCTAGAAGGTGAAGAGAAAACAGCAACCTCCAATGCTCAAGGCAAGTTTACTGGTGATGCCACGGGTGAAATTAACTATGCCACGGGTACCGGCAAGATCATTCCGAATAAGTTGCCACAGAAAGGTACGGTCTTTTCGGTGATCTATAACTACGGCACTTCACTTGAGCAGACCAAGATGGATGTTACTCCTGTAAATCAAAAGCTGACCTTTACCATTGGTACGGGATCAGCAATTCAGCCAAATAGTGTGGAATTAAGAATTCCGGTTAAAAGTAGTGATGGTATGGTAGCTGGCTTTGTGACGCTGATTGACACACCTGTAAATGCAACGATTGGCAATCTTGTTAATGAGCGTGGTCAAGTACAAGGTTCAATTACATACGCTACCGGTGCGGTTGAAGTTACACCTCAGGGCGTGGGTCATCGTTTCAAATCCACATTTACACCTATGGCCACTTATGCCGCAGCATAGAGAGGAAATATGTCTTTTTATTCTCCACAAACATCCAGTATTTATGGTGAACAGGTTGAACTGAAAGCTTTTGGTGCTGTAGATGTTCAGATTAAATATCGTGATACATCAGGATCGAACTCGGCAACCCATATGGTGACGGCCAATAAGCTCAAACTGGATTTATCTTCTGGCTTTGATGAGCAGATCCTGACAGGTTCAGCTCGCTTCAAAGTGGGTGCTGATACTTTCCTGGATCGTACTGGCTTGCTGTATCGCAATGTGAATCCAGCCAATAATAGCGGGATTCAGTCGGGTGTTATTCAATACGGTACCGGGATCGTTGAAATCGATTCCTGGACTCCGAATGCAGATAACACAATTACACTGGAATCCCTAACCACCACAACCGACTTGTTGCCAGTCAATAAGATCAGCTTTAGAACGCCGATCATGCCGATCCGGCCACAATCCTTAACTGTGGTTGTGGGTACCACTGAATTTGGTCAGCTGACATTAACCGCTGATGAAAATGGCGTGATTGAAACCAGTCGGGCGCATGGGCAGATGAATTGGGATAATGGTTTTGTCACGATTTACTTCTACACCAAAACCAAAATCACTGAAGCCAACCGGGCAGAGATTGAAGCGAATGACTGGTATGACCCGTTGCTGGAATACCAAGAAGGAGTAGACACCTATATCAATGTGCCGGTCTGGGTCGATGCTTCATCTGTACGCTATAACGCTGTGGCTTATACCTATATCCCGCTGGATTCAGAAATTCTCGGTCTCTCTGCTACACGCTTGCCGATCGATGGGCGGGTGCCAATTTTCAGGGTCGGTGGTATCGGGATTGTCAGCTCAAGTAAGTCTCAGGAATTGCCAAGTGCAATTGCAGGCACTACATACGATTTGAATGATCAGCGCATTTCATGGGCAGAACTTGAAGATGCCAACGGAACGAAAGTGCCTTTTGATTTGTACACGGTTGATTATGACTACGGCCGCGTGACATTGGGCGGTGACTTTATGCTGGGTAATCTGGTTGCACCGCTTACAGTGAAATATCGCTATCAGGATATGGGTTTGATTCGTGATGTGCAGATCAATGGCCAGCTGACTTTCACCAAGCCTTTAACGCATAACTATGATGCGGTGGATACTATTGTGGGATCTGCTTTAGTCATTGGGGATATGCAGGCGCGATATACACGCAAGTTTGTACAAGGTTCGTGGAATGGCGCTTGGGCAGATGAGCCCGTGGGTGCAACCATACCGGCGAACTACAACGATGCGCTTTATCCATTCGTGGTGACAAATAGAGGTGCTATTCAAGAACGCTGGGCATTGATATTTACGAGTGGTACTGACTTTAGAGTAGTGGGTGAGTACTCTGGCCAGATTGGAACAGGTAATGTCAATGCTGACTATGCGCCAATTAACCCGGTGACTGGTGTGCCGTACTTCACTATCAGAAGGGAAGGATGGGGTAGTGGCTGGGCGAATGGGAACGTACTGCGCTTTAATACCATTGCTGCAAATTTCCCAGTCTGGGTGATCAGAACAGTGAAGCAGTCCGAGCCTGCAGTATTGTCAGACCAATTTCAGATCATGCTACGTGGTGATATTGATCGCGTGCTTTAAAATTAAACATGACCGCTTCGGCGGTCTTTTTTTATGGATAATGATAATGTCAAATACTGATATTAAATGGTTTAGTTTTGATAATAAAAATGCACCTCAGCTCACTAATACGTGGGGTTGCATGATTGATGTGCTAGATGCATGTCTTGTGACAGGTTTTGGATCTCAACCTGTATCCAATCTTGTGATTGAAGACGGGGTGGCAACTGCAACATTTGGTGTGGCTCATAATTTCAAGCAATTTCAGGTGGTCGAGATCTCTGGTGCGAGCGAATCTGTATTGAATGGTGAGTTTAAGATTTTAGGCTTAACAGCAAATACGATTGAGTTTTTAGTAGGTGCACCAAATCAAATATCAACAGGCACAATTTCATGCAGATTAGCATCACTTGGTTGGACCAAGGAGTTTTCAGGTTCGCAGAAAGCAGTTTATCGTGCCAAAAATATCGCAAAAAACCCCTATTATTTAAGGGTTGATAATAGTTTAGATCCCGCATATGTCACAACGTATGCAAAATTTGCGAAGGTTGGTATTTTAGAAACGTGTAGCGGTATTGATGATTTATCAGGAAATCAAGCACCATTCAATTCAGCAAATCCAAATAAAAACTGGGTAGGGACTGGTTGGTTTAAGTGGTTTTATGCGGCATTTAACAATGTTTCACCGGGAAATTACAACGAGCAAAACACACCGGACGAAGGGGTTAGATCGTGGATTTTAATCGGTAATGACAAATCTTTTTATCTAATGCCGTCGTTTTTACCAACAACAAAATCAAGCGTGCTGAAAAACACATACGCATTCACAACTATTGAGAAAGGGGTTGTGAGTGAAGCGGGAGTGATTGCTACAATAAAAGACACACCTGTTTCTTCAACATTGTATTTTAATTCTGCGCTCAACAATCTAACAAATCAAGCAATCGCAACAGTTAAGAATATAAAAGGTGGTTTGGCTAATACTAGGTTTATGAGTCATTTGTCGCCAATAGGTATGTATTCCGGACATGTATCAAATTTCACACATGATTCGCGCGACGGTATTATTAAAGCTCCGCTTTATGTAAAAGATCAGGATTCAAACTTCGCTGGTGAATTAGATTTAATTAAATTTTTATTTTATAACGCTTCAGCGGGTGCTGATTATCAAACTATTCATGAAGATCGTGCCGCATTTTTGATGTGCAGAGCATTATTTCAAGCAAATAGTAGTTTTGGTTATCAGTACGGTGGCTGGTGTTTTGATTTGGGGGTGATGTGATGTTGTTAAATCGAACAAGTCATATATTTAGTCAGCCAGATCAACACTTATTAATTAAAGGGGTGGTACTGAAAGAAAATATACCACTATCTTGCGATGTTTTTGTTTACTTGCGTAAAAATGGCGGTCTTATCAACAAAACAATATCAAGCAACAATGGTGATTTTGTAGTTTTTGGCTCAGTAAATAGTGAAAACTATATTGTCGCTACTGATCCATCAAAAGAACATCAGCCAGCAACCCAGGACAATGTAAAATGATTAAAGTGTCAAAAAAAGCAGGGCTTTTAGCTCTACAAGCTCATGCTACTTTTTTAGACAGTGGTAGTGGATCTGCATACTTTGTGTATTACTCAGATACAAAGCCTGCAAGCGTCGAAACAAGTGCAAATCCCGCAAATGCACTATGTACGCTAACATTACCTGAGCCGTGTTTTAAGCAACTACTTGTTGATGGTATTGAATTGCATGAAACTGCGACAGCGTTAGCAACACAAGCAGGCACAGCAGTTTGGGCGCGCTTATATAACGGTAATGATGAAGCGTATGCTGATTTTACGATCGGCACATCTGATGCGGATATTATCTTAAATAGCATCAATATTGCAGTTGGCTCTACACAAAAACTCGATAGTATTATATTGAAACCATTTTAAGATGAGGTGGTTATGTCTTACACACCACCGAATAAGCACAATGTTGTACTGAATTTTGAAAAATTAAATGTGGCGCAAAGTCGCTTTAATTTAATTTTAAATTTTGGTGCAGACGCACCTGATTTAAACCGATTAAATGCTGCAATTGATACGCGCATTAATGTTGAAATTAGTGGCTCAAACACTGAAATATTGATTAATCGTGGTCAGCTACTTGTTGAAATTGGTACGCAAATTAATGCGCAAATCAGTGGTTTAAATTGGGAAAATGTTGATAATCGAGGGCAAGCTTTATCAAGCATTAATACAGCAATTGAAGCAACAGTATTAGGTGCAAACAATATTAATCACATCTTGGGTGTGTCGTTTGGTCTAACCACTCGATTTAAAAAAGCCATTGCGTGCTTAAGTGTCACAGAAATACCATGGTCAAAACCAATATTAAGAGTCTCAAACGAGGCTCTTTTTTATGACTTAGGCTTGGTGATTTCCAATCAGGCAAATATTCAGTATGAGCAAGCAGGATCATTAACTCGGGCGATTAGATCCATACATGAGCAAGCAACAGGTTTAAGTTCGGATGCTTATGTGCACTGGGAAGAGGGTATTAAACGCTTTATTCACCAGCGCTATTTACATGAAGAAACCATTAAGCTGCGTCATAACCGCGAAACTGTTTGGCAGGAGATGATTCGCAGACGCAAGACTTTGACTTATTCGCATGAAGTGGCCCATGTATTTGAGCACCGATTTTCGTTTGAATGGGATAAAGGGCTTGAGATTGTTACCAAGTCAGACCTGCCTTGGGATAAAGCCAATGCTATTCACTACCGCAAGCACTCAGTAAAGCCTTGGCCTAAACCGCTTGAAAGACCTAAACGACAACCAGTTATTCTCAACTTTTGCTGTCCAGCAAGAAATAATGGTCGTTTTGATGTTCAGCTGAACTTTGAAAAAGATCAGTGCTCCAATTTACCCGTAAAACCAAAAAGAAACTGGTGGTATATCGTGAATACATTAACAGCCGAGCGACTAGATACCGGCGAGAAGATTAAAGTCATGGATGGCACCTACAGCACCAGTCGGTCGCAATGGTGCTGGACTTACTCAATTACCGTGGCTCATACCGAGAAAGACAAGCTGCAACCAATCAATGGTCAGCCCGTGATTCTTAAAGTTATGATCAATGGTTTTGAGCATCATGTCTTACTAGAAGATCCAGAAGAAACCCGACGTTTTGCCAGTGTTTTATACACTTATCCAGGTCGAAGTGTGACTGCATTAAATTCGGATAAATACGTGCCTTTACGTTCGTTTATCCAGGATAACGAACGCACATCGGTTCAACTGGTTCAGGCTGAAATTGACCGAGCGAATAGTGGTACCCACTTGGACTGGAAACTGATTGATGATCTGGGTTGGATTGTGCCGATTGAAAGCCTGAGCTATGCAGAACTTGCACCAATCGATGCAATCAAGCAGGTCGTTGATTCAGGCGGTGGCTTTATCTATAGCCAGAAAGCAGGCAACACCCTGACTATTTTACCCCGGTACCAGAAAGGCTATTGGGATACGATGACCGTGGATGATTACGATATTCTATTGTCTGAAAGCCTGGTCATGCAGCAGAACATCAAAAAGAACGATGAATACATTGCTGACTTCAATGCCATCACTGTAGTAAATAGTCGAAGTGGTGAGAGCCTGAAAGTACAGCAACGGGGTACCTCAGGTGATGTGCCGCTTGAGTCAGTCACTGGTCCACTATTCAATGTGGTGTCAGGTGCCAGCTATGGGAAGAATGCATTGGTGAAAGTCAATATTCAGGAACTGCACACATTCTCTGATATCCCGGTCAGTCAGGAAATAGGTGAGATGCTACCTGGTAAAACCATTGCTTTTAATGGCCAGTGGTGGGGTGTAATTGATTCAGTTTCAGGCAGCTTTTCACATGAAAAGGTCAATGAAACTATTACCGTGGAGCGTATCAGCCGTGAGTAATCCATTATTTGAATTGCGAAAGCTCTTGAATCCGACCCATGCAGAATATATTGGCACCATTACATCAGTGAAACATCCAGAGTATCGGGTACAGATTGACGGTGGATCTGGTCCGGTACTATGTACGTCCGGTACAGCCTACAATTTAGGTACTAGAGTATTCATTTCAAACCAGGTGATTTTAAGACCAGCACCTACTGGTCAGCATTCAGAAATAGAAGTCTAAACTTAACCAAATGACAGCACCTTTTTTAGGTGCTTTTTTATTGCCAAAAAAATAGGGGGGCGTATGCCTGACAGTGAAACGTATGGGGTGCGAGTTGAGAAAAAATTAGATCAACTGCGCTTGGAAATGGGTGAATTAAACAACAACGTCATTCGCTTAACTGAACGGAATGAATATTACCAGTCACAAGCTGTGGCAAACCGACGGGATATTGATCTGCTTCAGGCGGATATGAACCAGGCTAAAGGAGGGCTCACCTTTGCGAAAGCCCTAGGTGGAACTGCTATTGGACTGCTCATTGCCTTTGGTTCATGGATAGTTCAAGGGAGCACAGCACTTGCTAAAGAAAATGCAGGACTAAATCAAAAATTAGCCATTATCGAATCAAAGCAGATCCGCATGGATACAGACCTAGCAGCAATGCGGAACCAGATTGATCAACAAAAAAACAAACAGTGAAGAGAGATAAGATGAAATTAATTAATGAAAGTGTTTGGAAGTTTGACTCAGTAAAATACGGCGCCTATATGGCGCTTTTTTTATCCTGCGTACATTTAGTTTTGCAGGAAGTGTATAACGCCAATGTCTTGCCTGAACCGTATCAAACGATTGCTTCATTGGGCTTGATGTTTTTGGCGGTGCTGATTGGCCGTAAAAAGGCTCAGCCAAATCTATCTCAATCTTTTGGATTTGCCACTATTACGGCAGGGCATAGCAATTCTGATCCTGGTGCAGTGAATGGCAAAATTAAAGAAGCTGATTTGGTGACTAATTTCAGGAATGCGGTTTCTTTTTATTTACGTGAGGCAGGCATTCAGGTCAAAAATGATGGTACCGGATCACAGAATGATCCGCTTTCATCGGCCATCAAGTTGATCAAAGGATCTAGTGTTGCGGTTGAATTCCATATGAATGCTGCGACTTCGAGACAAGCGAATGGAGTAGAGACAATTGCCTTGCCAAAAGATAAGAAATTGGCACAGGATCTATCTGCAGCTGTAGCAACTGCATTGGGCAGCCGATTACGTGGCAATAATGGCTGGATTGACCAATCTAAGTCAGCACGTGGCCGCTTGGCATACGTGAATGCTGGCGGTTTGATTGTGGAGCTTGGTTTTATTTCGAATGAAGCTGAGCTTGCAGCATACCAGGCACGTTATTGGATTGCAGCAAAAGCTGTGGCCAAAGTGCTGATTGATTATGAAAAGTGCAATTAAGATGGCTCTAGACTAGCAGATTTACACTTAATTTTACCTAATGAGGTTCCACAGCTCAGTTGCTAACTCATTAGGTTCCCTCATCCAACGCCATTCAGTTTCTTTAAGATGATAATCAAAGTACTCTTTTGATATGCCGTTAAACTTTGCTAGCCTTCTTTTACAAAAGCTCCAAAATGATTCTATTCCATTTATATGACATTCTCCTCTAGCAAACTCATTTGCTCCGTGATTTACCCTAAAATGCTTTGAATAACCCACATCAACAAGACCATTATAGCCACGCCATCCATCACTATAAATCACACTCTCAAGTGAAACTTTACCAATGATAACCTCTTGTAAAGTCTTCATTTTACAGTCAGGTACGATTTCAGTATAGACGCGCCCATTACGTTCAAATATTCCAAATACTGGCTGTTTTAGAGTCCCACGACCACGCTTTAACTTTCCATGAAACCCACGTTGCCTTTTCGCTCCAAAATAGCTTTCATCTGTAAGCGTCTGCTGAGCCCCAC
>NZ_DJBE01000033.1:0-42354 GCF_002429925.1 Acinetobacter sp. UBA5984 | reverse complement strand
CCTTGACTGGCCAAGGCATCAATATAGGCACCATTTTTATCTAACCCTGCTGCAAGACCGACCGGATTAGGAAATTCGATTCCCATACAGGTCACAGGTTTCACAGCAACATTTTGACGCATCATGCCCATTTTATGGGATGATTTTAATAGTGATAGTGTCAGCTCATGTGCACGCTCTGGTGCTAAAGAAAACAACAAAGGGCGGGCTAGAGAATACAACATATCTAGAAAAGTCTACTGCTTTTTAAGTCGGCATATTATAGGCATAGGCTGACAAAAAAACCATGCTTTGCAAATCTTTATTTTTACCAGTTATTGCACAGTCGCTGTTAATTTAATCTGCCCTGCTTCATTATTTAGTTCCATTTTCTCGATACTTAGCCCCATTTGTGCCAGCTGCGTCAGGAAGTTGGCCAGCACAGAATAATTTTCGTGAGACAGCATCAACTGAATTTTTCCATCCATTTGCTGTGATGCAATCGACAGCCCTTGTTGCTGGGCAATGCGTTGCACTTTTTCTGCTGCATCTAATTGCAAGTCTCCTGCCGGCTTCATGGTAACCGCATTGCTTTGCATCCAGACCAGCGTATCTTTTAGATCATTTAAACGTTTCTGCTGGGTATCTGCTGCCTGATGCATCGCCCAGAGTGCACTTGCAACAGCGGTCACCAACACAAAGATCGTTGTAAAGATCACCAGAATGCGTTCACGTGCTGACAAACGATCCAGATAATCGGTCAGTTTTTCGATTTGCAGATCCATACGGTTCTGTAAGGTTTCAATGGCTTTCATTATTGTATTTTCACCAGTCCTACGACGCCTGTTCCATTCGCCTGTATATTCCCCAATTCCACTTTAAAGCCCTGCTGCCCTAGTTGCTTGGTTAAAGTATTTAAACTTTCAGATGAATTGGACTGTAATTGTAGACTCAATCCTGACGGGTCATAATTGACGCGCTGTGCCACAATCTGGTTTTGCATTAGTACCGGCCCGACTCGGCTGATGAGCTGTAAGGCCTGAGTGTCTGCGGTCTGGCTTTGACGAAGCTGAGCTTCGAACTGGCTTTTAATATTCTGCTCAGTGACCGGATAATTTTGTCCGAACCAGTATTTAAACTGGTCAATAGCCTGCATCGCAGTGGTATTGGCGACTTTTTTATATTGGTACCAGCGCACCGCATCGTAAGTGAACTGCAATACCAGAATCCCAAGAAAAACCGCCGCACAGGCTTTCCAGTAACCAGAAACAGTATGATCCGATTTACCCTTTGGCAGGATATTAAATGGATGCTGTTTCGGTTTTTTTAGCATTGGCAACGTATATTCGAACGAGTTTAATTGTTCACGTGTTGCCACAGCTTCCAGACTACTCATTTGTTCAGGGCTGAGATTGCTGACCTGATATTCCAGATCTTTGGGCTGAAAATCCAGATAAAGGCTCAAATCATCCACTGACTGTCCGATATATTCAGCTTCACGTACCAGCAGATGCCCACTGATTTGTGCAATAACGCGCTGCTGCGCATGTTCAGGCACTGGCAAAACCAGAAAGTCTGGCAATAACGCAGCGACTTTAACAGGAATCAAATTCAGGGCATGCTGCAAAGTTTCAACTGTAGAATTTGCAATCCCCAGAATACTAATCTGATCAGGCTGCTGAAAATGATGCAGCACTTTCATGGTATCGACAGGCAGTACTACATATTCTTCTAACAGATATTTGATGCCATCATTGCCCATTTTTTTATATTGGCTCTTTGGCAAAGTCTGCTGCAAAATCTGCACATGACGACTTGGAAAAAAGACCGTCGCCTCTTCACCATGATAGGCCTGAATATCCTGAATCAGCTGCTCGAGTGTCGCAGCAGTGCTCCAGAATTCCCCCTTTGACCATTGCCAAACCCCATTGGCTTCCGGCATCCATAAATACAACATCGATTGTGTTCTACCGTTTTAATTGGTTTTTTATACTGTTGGAATAAAGCTTTTAACTTGTGTTGATAAGCCTGGTGCAATCACGGCCTGATCATAAATACGTGCTTCTGACAAATGAAATGGGTGGAAAGACTCAGTCACGAGAATGGAGGCAATATGCGCCACTACATTCATATGACAAACCACCGCAATGGACTCATACGGCAACTGCGATAACCATTCAACTGCAACTTTGGCATCATCATCAGGCTTGATGGTATTACAGATCACCACGGGTACATCTTTAAAATAGTGCTGTAAATGCGCCAGAGTTTCCTGCGCACGCAATAAAGGACTGACCACAAACACCTCCGGTTTAATGATGTCCCTTAAATACTGCGCTGTCTGTTCCGCCTGTTGATGCCCGCGCTCCGTTAGGGGACGCTTGGTATCATTCCCATTCACTGGTGGCGCGGCTTCGCCATGTCGCACTAAAGTCAGTTGCATCTTATTTCCCTATTTATTTGGTCGTTACGATCATCAGTCAGCATCATAATCATCGTGCTTCTTGTGTTATAGATCAGACTTGATGATGTGGCAAGACAAATTCGACATCACTGCGATGACCATTTTTCATCAAGGATAAAGCGATCGTCAGCGGCGGCGCTCCTTCAAAGATCACTTCATACAAAGCAGTTGTAATCGGCATATACACATCCAGCTCTTCTGAGCGTGCTTTTACCTGCACAATCGTGTTAATCCCTTCTGCCGTCTGCCCCAGTTCAGTCGTCGCCTGCTCTAGGGTTTTACCCTTACCTAATGCATAACCAACCTGATAGTTACGACTTAGCGGACTATTACAGGTGGCAAAAAGATCACCTACACCTGAAAGCCCAAGGAAAGTCAGCGGGTTTGCACCCAGCTTGACTGCAAACCGACTCATTTCCGCTAGAGCACGGGTCAGAATCATACTCTTGGTATTCTCACCAACATTATAGGCAGCCGCCATTCCCATTGCGACCGCATAAATATTTTTCAGTGCACCGCCCAGTTCTACGCCATGTACATCATCACTGGCAAAAACACGGAATAACGCACTATGGAGTGCTTGTTGCACTGCATAACGTACCAGTTCAGATTCACTGGCAATCACCGTACCTGCCGGCTGTCCTGCGACAATTTCCTTGGCCAGGTTTGGACCAGACAGCACACCATAAGGCACTTCCGGTAGTTCTTCACGAATGATGTCACTCATAAAGCTGAAAGTATTGGCTTCAATCCCTTTTGTCAGGGAAATCACCGCTTGAGATGTGATAAAAGGCTTGATCTGCTGCAATACATCACGGAAAGAATGGCTTGGAATCGCGACTAAAATAATATCGCGATCACGAACAGCCTTCTCCAGATCGGACACAGCAAGCAGATTTTCTTCCAGCTTAAAATCCGGAAGATAACGCTTATTGATATGTGTTGCATTAATATCTTCAGCTACTTCCGGGTCACGAATCCAGATCATGGTATCGCAGCCATTTCGAACCGCGGTATTGGCCATTGCAGTACCAAAACTACCACCGCCTAAAACTGTAATTCTTAAAGCCGTATTCTGGTTGACCGCAACCGGTTCAATCAAATTGGTAAAATTTAATTCTGACATCTTGCTTTCTAATATCCTGTGTCTTGAAATGCCTTAGTTTTGATTCCAATAACTTACATAATTCTGGGTTTGGATTTCAGCACGTGGTGCAATCGCTTTTGCCGCCGTACCGATATAGATAATGCCAGAAACCAGATCATCTTTACCAATGCCGAGCGACTGCTTGAAAAATTTTGATTCTACCACTGCGCCACTACGCCACATGGTTGAAAAACCTTGAGCCTGTAAAGACAGCAGGAAGTTTTGAATAGCGGCACCTGAACTCAGAATCTGTTCAAAATGTGGCACTTTAGGATGATCCTGCAAACGGGTTAATGCCAGTACCAGCAAAGGTGCACGAAAAGGATGATTTTTGACCCGTTCAATCTGAGCTGATTCAGTTTGACCCAAATCTATCAGTGCTTGTGATAATAGTTCGCCAAATGCTTCACGTTGCGCATCCGGGATGATCACAAAAGTGGTAGGCTTCAATCGGTGATGATCTGGTGCTGTCAAAGCAGCTTTAAATGCCAGTTCTAACTGCTCTGCATTCGGTGCAGGTGCCAGCAAATGCCCTATTGATTGACGTTGGTGAATATTTTGATGAACGATGTCGACCACAGATTCCGTCATTGCTTTATAGATCTATAACTTAAAAACTATGGTCAAGATTAGCATATTCCACTAACAATACTCTAGAAACTTGCAATAGCCTTTACCTTGAAAATATTTAAGGAAGATTACAATATTTTCCGTGGAATCAATAAAATGCCTCTTTCATTCACTTTTCTCTCATAGAGCGACATCAAAAATTGCCAAACTTATACAACAGCTCCTAATTCTGTGCTTTTTACTGTGTTTCAATATCCCCAGTTCTGTTTTCAAGCGAGATTTTATGATGAAAAAAACAATTGCGATCAGCGGACTAGCAGCTTCAGCTCTACTTTTAACTGCCTGTGCATCTAACCCGACTTCAGTAGCGGTTCAAAAGGAAAATAATCAGTTTGAAGTAACAGGATTAGGTAAAAACCAGTTAACCTCTAAAAATAATGCAGTGAATGCCGCCAGCAAAACCTGTGGCTCCAAAGCAACTGCGATTATTCTGGATGAAAAAACTTCTTATGATGGTGCACTAAAAGGTGTAGTCGATGAACAGACCGGACAAATGATTCAGGCTGCTGCGACTGTATTAGGCAATATTGCCGGCACCAATACCGGATTGAACCAGAATGATGATTATCAGACTGTTTTAACGTTCCGTTGTGAGGCTAAATAAGCTTCAACATGTGCAACAATAAAAAAACCGCTCTTTAAGAGCGGTTTTTTTTGCAATTTAGATTAGCAATAACCTTCCAAACGGGTCAGCGGTAATTTCTGTCCAATTGCTTTTTCAATCTCTGGCAGATAGAACGCATCATCTTCCGCCAGGAAACTGATACTTACACCACGCGTTCCCGCACGACCGGTACGACCAATACGGTGTACATAATCATCTGACTGTTCAGGCAAAGTAAAGTTAATCACATGGGATACGCCGTCTACATGAATACCACGACCGGCAACGTCTGTCGCAATCATGATGTTATGTTTACCATTTTTGAACTGGTCTAACATTTTCAGGCGTTTGTCTTGAGCAATTTCACCTGACAGCATCACCACCTTATAACCATCACGTTTTAAATGATCATAGAGCTTACGCACCTGATCACGACGGTTAGCGAAAATCATTACCTTTTCAATCGGTTCATCACGCAGAATGTCTTGCAGCAATTTATATTTATCTGCCTTCGCGACCATATAAACACGTTGTTCAACGTCGGCATTGGTTTTCTTCTCTGGTTCGATTTCGACAGTGACCGGTTCAAACAACCATTGCTGTGCCAGATTCAACACATCATAGCTAAAGGTTGCAGAGAACATCAGTGTCTGACGCTGCTCTTTGCGTGGCGAGAAACGCACGATACGTTTTACTGATGGAATAAAGCCCATATCCAGTAGACGGTCAGCTTCATCAATCACCAGGAATTCAATCTGGTCCAGCCAGACTTCTTTTTGCTCGACGAAATCAATCAGACGCCCTGGCGTTGCCACCATGATATCGACTGGCGCTTTATCCAATTGAGCTTTCTGCTTGTCAAAATCTACACCACCCAGAAGTGTTACCACACTCAGGTCAGTAAACTTGGTCAGCTCATGCGCGTCGCTTTCAATCTGTAATGCCAGTTCACGAGTCGGTGCCAGAATCAGTGCACGTGGCTCACCACGATAACGCTGCTCTTTTAACGGATTGTTCAGCAAGTCATTAATCACGCTAATCAGGAATGCGGCAGTTTTACCCGTACCCGTTTGTGCACGACCAATAGCATCATGTCCTGCCAAGGTGAATTTTAAAACCTTCTGCTGAATCGGCGTCATGGAAGTAAAGCCTAAAGCATCAATTGCCTTTTTCAGTTGGGGATGTAAATTTAAGGTTTCAAAACCAGATGACATAAAGCGCTGCTCTAATTTGATAATCACTAAGATGGAATAGTATAAACAAAAAACGCCCCAATTTATATTGGGGCGTTTATTAGCTTAATCCGAAGATTAGTCTAATGGTTGAACTTCTTCAGCTTGGAAGCCTTTTTGGCCTTTAACTACACTGAATTCAACACGTTGGCCGTCACGAAGTGAACGGTGGCCTTCGCCTTGGATTGCACGGAAATGAACGAATACGTCATCACCGCCGTTGCGTTGAATAAAGCCGAAGCCTTTAGTGTCGTTGAACCATTTAACTACGCCTTGTTCACGAGCAGCTGTCATAAGTTAATCCTCATTGATACTAAAAAAAGGACCACCCGGTGTTGCAAACAGCAGAGCAAACAAGTTTGAAAATATTATTTTTAAGCTTGTAATCATTCTGTAAAACTATTAACAAAATCCCGGTTACATCCATTGTGTATAGGGCGAAAAACAATCAATTTGTTTATCTGAAATCCTAAATACGCAACGAGCTTAACATGGGTTTATGACAATTAATAGATATTTTTTAGCTTTGTTCCTTTTGATTTAGTTATTTTTTTCACAATATATATCAGAAAAATTATATATATTATTTCATGTAACTTTTTAGCCAAATAGTTGGGTTTTGGCATCCTATTTGCTAATATTTATAGCCTTTTTTTTGCGATATGAATAAAACGGAAATGAGTGATAACCACGGTCAAGCGCATATTATTGATGCCATGGGTAAACCCTGTCCGATGCCGCTCCTGATGTTAAAGCGTGCATTAAAAGCAGATCAGGGCAAAACATTCTTGCTAAAGTCATCAGATCCACATAGTCAAACTGATGTTACACGATATTGCCAAATGCATCAGTTAAAATGCGAATCTCAACAGATTTCTGCAACTGAATATCACTACCTGATTGAATCTTAAAAATTTTCAATTAAACTGGATGCTCTCCATACTCGTATAAAAGTTTACATTTCTCTACCCAAATATCCATTATTTGAGGAGAGTTTAGATTAAGATAAAACCTAGTTAAGGGTTAAATCCCCCGCACTTCAAGGAGAACACATGAGTGACAGCCGCAATCAATTGATGCCCCTGTCATTATCGGCGCCAGGTGTCAATCTTGGTGCTTATATTAGCACTGTCAATCAAATTCCTATTTTAACGGCCGAACAAGAAAAAGAGTTGGCCGAACGCTATTACTACGACCAAGACCTGGACGCAGCAAAAATGCTAGTCATGTCTCATTTGCGTTTCGTGGTACATATTGCACGTAGTTATGCAGGTTATGGCCTGCCTCAAGGTGACCTGATTCAGGAGGGCAACCTTGGCCTGATGAAAGCCGTTAAACGTTTTGACCCGAATATGGGCGTACGTCTGGTGTCATTTGCGGTGCACTGGATCAAAGCTGAAATTCATGAATATGTAATTCGTAACTGGCGTATTGTCAAAATTGCGACCACTAAAGCGCAGCGTAAACTGTTCTTCAATTTACGTAGCCTGAAAAAGTCATCTAAAAAGTTAACGCTTGAAGAAGCTCAGTCGATTGCCAATGACCTGAATGTAACGCCAGAACAGGTGCTGGAAATGGAAGGCCGATTGACAGCTTATGATGCGGCATTTGAAGCATCAGGTGACGATGATGACGAAAATTCAACTCACGTTGCTCCAGCACTATATCTGGAAGACAACCGTTATGATCCGGCACGTCTGATTGAAAATGAAGACTATGAGGAACAAAGTACCTCTGCCCTACATGAAGCGATGGAACAGCTTGATGACCGTTCTCGTAATATCTTGCAGCGTCGCTGGCTGGATGATGAAAAGTCAACCTTGCATGAACTGGCAGCTGAATATAATGTTTCCGCTGAACGTATCCGTCAGCTTGAAAAGAATGCAATGGAAAAAATCAAAGTGGCAATGTCTTCAAACTGACGTGTTGAATTAATAAGCTACTAATCTTAAAAAAGCCTTCATATATGAAGGCTTTTTTGTCTTTTAATGTCGTGTTTCGGTCTCTGCTTTTATGCTAAGGTTAAGCGCAAACTTTATTGAGAAGATCAATTCAAATGTGGATTGCGATTTCAGCACTGAATCTTGCGCTTGCGGTCATACTCGGCGCATTTGGTGCCCATGGTTTAAAGACTCGAGCGACTGAAGCACAGTTGACCTGGTGGCAAACGGCCACAGATTATTTCTTCTACCATGCTCTTGGCTTACTTATTCTGGCAGTGATCAGCCGAGTGATTCCTGAATTGCCAATCAAATGGAGTTTTCTCCTGATTCAGGCGGGGATTTTCCTGTTCTGTGGCTCACTCTATATCATGGCACTAGGTCTGCCGCGCGGTTTAGGTGCAATTACGCCAATTGGTGGTGCCTTAATGATTGCTGGCTGGTTAATTCTGGCCTGGAATGCCGTAAAATACCTCAAATAGGTCTGATGCTTTAATCAATAATCATGGAGGGTTGCCAAGATGCTGGTATATATCAATGGCGAACAACAAGAAACTCAATGCAAGAACCTGCTGGAACTGGTTCAAAGTCTGGCGCTTGAGGGTAAGCGCTTTGCTGTTGAGGTAAATGAAATGATTATTTCTAAAAGCAGATTGGGTGAAACGCCCATTTGCGAAGCGGACAAAATAGAAATTATTCACGCAGTCGGTGGCGGCTAATAACACTTGGAACAATTATGCAAGATTTATTACAGATCGGTTCACGCCAATTTCAGTCTCGTCTCTTAGTAGGCACAGGCAAATATAAAGATTTAAATGAAACAGATCAGGCCATTCAGGCCAGCGGTGCAGAAATTGTAACGGTTGCTATTCGCCGGGTGAATATTGGTCAGCATCCGGACCAACCGAACCTGCTTTCAGTAGTTCCACCAGAAAAATACACCATTTTGCCAAATACAGCAGGCTGTTTTGATGCCAATAGCGCAATACGCACCTGTATGCTGGCACGTGAACTGTTGGATGGTCATAACTTGGTAAAACTGGAAGTTCTGGGTGATGAAAAGACGCTTTATCCAAATATTACTGAAACCTTGAAAGCAGCGCGTACCCTGATCGATGACGGTTTTGAAATCATGGTCTATACCTCAGATGATCCGATCGTAGCACAAGAACTGGAAAGTATGGGCTGCGTAGCAATCATGCCTTTGGGGAGCCTGATCGGTTCTGGTATGGGGATTCTGAATCCACATACAATTTCGATCATTAAAGAAAATGCCAAAGTGCCTGTGCTGGTTGATGCAGGTGTCGGTACAGCAAGTGATGCAGCGATTGCCATGGAACTGGGCTGTGACGGCGTACTAATGAATACGGCGATTGCAGCAGCACAAAATCCGGTCTTAATGGCCTCTGCGATGCGTAAAGCGGTTGAAGCTGGTCGTGAAGCATTCCTTGCCGGCCGTATGCCATGCAAACGCATGGCCAATGCCAGCTCACCTGAAACCGGTTATTTCTTTAAATAATAATCAGGGCTAGAAGCTTAAAAGATTATTTGAATCATATCGATCTGTTCAGGAGTTTCTAGCAAACTCCTGAACTTTTAAATTTAGATACCCAAGTTAAATTTGAAGATTAAATATTAAAAGTTCACTTCTTGGTTTAGACAAATTTGAATAGGAACTTCAAATCCCCATAGTTGAATTTATAAAAAAGCTTTAAAGTTCACCATAAATATCTATCCAATATTCAAAGAAATGACTTAACCTTGTTGGCTAAACTTATTACTCAGCTTTGACCATCAAAAAAATTATAAATAAAAGGAATTTAAACCGATGCTTCATCAGATCAAACTGCCTTTCCTATTTAGCACCCTGCTGTGTATAGCATTTACACAAAATGCATGTGCAAAACCTCAGACAGATAGTTCTTTCAAATCAAGCTATCAATCTTTTATTCCGAAAAACTGGAAAGTTCTAGAAAAAACGCAAGGCGATTTAAATCAGGACGGTCAAGCAGATCTCGCGCTGATTATTGAAGATACTAATCCCGAAAACCTTGTTGCAAATGCAGGTGTAGGCAATCATGTTCTGAATACCAACAAACGAAAACTTTTGATTTTATTCAAGCAAGAAAGTGGTTATCAGCTTGCAGCTAGCAATACTACTTTGCCAAACGAAGGTGATGTTGAATCACCTTGTCTCGCTGATCCACTTGGTGAATCCGAAGCCTTAAGCATTCAAAAAGGTGTACTTCGGGTTCATTTATATTACTGGCTAAGCTGTGGTTCATGGTATGTCACCAATCATACTTATACATTCCGATACCAAAATAATGCTTTTAAGCTGATCGGCTATGATGTAGATGATTTTCACCGTGCTTCGGGTGAGAGTACAGCACTAAGCATTAACTTTTTAACAGGCAAGGTAAAAACTACAACAGATGAAAATGAATTTGCAGAACAGACGCAACCTGCCAAAGTTCAATGGTCCACTTTAAAACACCGCTACGCACTAAAATTTGAACAGGTTCAATTTAATCAGCCACAAGAGTTCAAATAAAATTAAATATCACAAACTCTTTCAAACTGAGAATTACAGCTTAAAGTGCTTCTAAAATTCGGATCTTTACACTCGCAACCGCACCTTGAGTGGCTTTAGTATGTTGCTGCATATTTACACTATGCATATGGGTTTCCAGATGCTGAATACTTTCCCATTTTTCAAACATCATGATTGAAAAAGGCACTTTGGTCTGTAATCGGCTCTCAATCTCTGGATGATCAATATAAACATCATAAAGATGACAGCCTGGCTCTTGTAATACCTGTGCGCGGATGTTGTTAAATGAATCCAGCACTGTTTTCATATCTTGTTCCGAATGACAAATGATTTCAGCAATAACGGTTAGCATGGTCATATCTCCTGGTTAAGCAAAAATTTGAATTAAATGTTCACGATACTGTGTAATATACGCTTCAACTTCAGGGGCTTTAATTACATCATTCACAATAAATGTCGGTAAAGCCTGCATCCCCAAGAATTGGTTGGCTTTATGAAAAGGTAGGTAAACGCCATCTACACCCACGCCATGAAAAAACTGCTCGGTATCCGTAAACGCATCCATCGGTGCATTCCAGGTAAGAGATAACATATAGTTTTTATCGTGAATCAGGCCACCTGAGCCGTATTGTTTTGAAGCATCTGAACGTGAGCGACCATCATTTGCATATAGGCTGCCATGCCCTTCGGTAAAAACATCATCAATATACTTTTTCACTGGCCACGGCGCACCCATCCACCAGCCTGGCATTTGGTAAATGACCGTATCTGCCCAAAGATATTTTTCCACTTCTGCTTTTGCATTATATTCACTATCAGCACGAGTCACCTGAACCTGATGCCCCAGCTTTGTTAATACTTCTTGAGCCAGTTCGGCCAAAGTATCATTTAACTGACCATTTGAATGGGCGAAAGCTTTTGCGCCGTTAATTAATAGAATATTTTTCATGGAAAGAACCTGAAACCAAAAATTTATACGGGCACTATATAGATTCTGCTTATTGCTAAAAAGCAGTGATTTTGCAAATCATTATTGACTAAATATCAACAATTACTTTGGAAGGAATAAAAAAGCGCCCTACGGCGCTTTTTCAAAATTTTGTGATTAAGGGATTAAACCTTCATCACGCATTGCAATCTGTACAGATTGACGTTCTGCAACCTTATTGCGGATATGAATAATATTTTTATATGGACTCAGATCATGTTCAATCTGGTTCGACCAGTTGGTCAGAACAAATAGGTAAGCATCTGCCGGACCGAAATTATCATCGACCAGATAATCATTGTCCGATTCACCAATGGCCTTATCGATATAACTCAATAAACGGTCAATTTCTGCATATGCTTTTTCTTTGGCTTCATCTGATAATTTTCCTGTGAAGAAGACAGCATAAGCATCATGCAGTTCTGAGTTGAGATAACCTAACCACTCCAGCACTTTGGCACGTCCCATGCCAGAAGGAGGAATCAGATCTTGTTTTGGATCGTGTTGAGCAAGAAACGGTAAAATTGCAACATTTTCTGTAAGAATTAAACCCGGATTAATTTCTAGTGCTGGGACATAACCCTTTGGGTTAATTTCGTAATAATCTGCACCTTTTTCTGTTTTATGGGTTTTTAAGTCAACACGTTCCAAATCAAAATCGACATTAATTTCATTTAAAATAATATGAGCTGCCAAAGAGCATGCGCCTGGCGAATAGTAAAGCTTCATTTCTGATCCTTGTTATACACTTCTCAATGTTTTAAATCGCTTCTGACAAACTTTCAAGTGATCAAACCTGTAAATTGCAAAAAAGCGTAACTGTGATTCGGCACAGTTACATATCCAATATTGAGGAATTTACAGGCTTTTGCAAGTCAATCTTGTGTAGATTTTTATCTGTATCTGTTTAAGATACGCAGGTTCTCAAAATTTAGATGATATTTCGTGATTAACCTGAAAAAAGAAGAATGGTTTTCCAATATCCGGACTGATGTGCTGGCAGGTCTGGTGGTTGGACTGGCCCTGATTCCTGAATCTATTGCTTTTTCTGCGATTGCAGGTGTTGATCCGCAAGTCGGCTTGTATGCCTCTTTCTGTATTGCGGTGTCCATTGCCTTTTTCGGTGGCCGTCCTGCCATGATCTCTGCGGCGACTGGTGCAATGGCGCTACTGATGATTACGCTGGTCAAGGATCATGGTTTGCAATATCTGCTTGCAGCCACAATTCTGACCGGGATTATTCAGGTGATTGCGGGCTTTTTTAAAGTTGCCAAGCTGATGCGTTTTGTGTCGCAGGCTGTGGTATATGGTTTCTTGAATGCCCTCGCGATCCTGATTTTTGTGGCACAAATCCCGGAAATTAACCGGATGGACAGTACGGGTTATCTGTTCATTTTAGTAGGTTTGATAATTATCTATCTGTTTCCTTATATACCGAAAATCGGTAAAGCGATTCCATCGCCTCTGATCTGTATCGTCGTGCTGAGCGCACTTGCGTTATTGCTTGGTGCAGATATGCGTACTGTGAGCGATCTGGGACAGTTTCCAGATACCCTACCCGTCTTTCTTCTTCCAGAAATTCCACTGAATCTGGAAACCTTGCAGATTATCCTGCCTTATTCCTTTACTTTAGCCACTGTAGGTCTGCTTGAAAGTATGATGACGACTACAGTGATTGATGAAGTTACCGGAACTGAAGGTGACCGCCATCGGGAATGTCGTGGTCAGGGTATGGCCAATATTGTCAGCGGTTTTATGGGCGGAATGGCCGGTTGTGCCATGATTGGTCAGTCGATTATCAATGTCTCTTCAGGTGCACGTACCCGTTTATCCACTTTGGTGGCTGGCGTGTTTTTGCTGTGTCTGGTGGTCTTCCTGAAAGACTGGCTGGCTTATATTCCAATGGCTGCGCTGGTTGCTATTATGATTATGGTGTCATTTACCACCTTCCAGTGGGGTGCAATCAAACAGTTTGGCAAGCATCCGCTAGAATTTAATACCGTGATGATTGCTGTGATAACTGTCGTGCTTGCTACTCATAATCTGGCGCTCGGTGTATTTGTCGGTGTATTGCTCTCTGCTTTGTTCTTTATTAATAAGCTAGAAAGAACTGTACATGTCTCGACTTATTTGCATAAGCCTAATTCACGTAGCTATAAAATTTCTGGACAGATCTTTTTCAGTAGTACAGAAAAGTTCTACCAGTTTTTTGATTTTAAAGAAAGGCTGGATCATGTTGAGCTGGATCTGACCCATGCACATATCTGGGATGTGACTTCAGTAAATATGCTCAATAATGTCATCCAGAAGTTTAAAGCCCAAGGCATAGACGTGACCGTAATTGGTTTAAATGAAGCCAGTAGCACTTTGATCGACCGTTTTAGTACCTGATCAAGCTTGATCTATAAAAGAGCCAACTGGCTCTTTTATTTTGCCTGGGATCTCTGGCTCGATTTTTATGGAGAAATACCGAGAAAAGTTTGACTTGCACCGCTCAGGACTTAAAATACCGCATTCTGAATTTTTAGATTTGCCAAAATTATGTCGAACGATCAATTAGACCAGCAAGTCGTGGAGCTGGACAATTTAAGCGAGCACCGTGAAATTGTGACGTTTATGCGCCGCTCAGCGCCATTAAATACCTCTCAACGTACTGCGCTTGAACAATATGGTCACTTAATTTTGGAATATCCGGTAGGTGATTTGCGTCAGTATTTTGAACATCCTGAACGTCCGCTGACTGTAGAAATCGGTTTTGGTATGGGCCGCTCTCTGGTACTCATGGCTAAAGCGAATCCAGAGCGTAACTTTGTCGGAATTGAAGTGCATGTACCGGGTATTGCGCAGTGCGTGTATGAAGCAGGTATGGCGGGCGTGACTAATTTACGTGTACTGGATGCTGATGCGATTCAGGTGCTTCGTGAAATGCCAGACAATAGCATTAACACCGTTCAGTTGTACTTCCCTGACCCATGGCAGAAAAAACGTCACTTTAAACGCCGTTTTGTATCTCATGACCGCATGTCATTGGTTGAGCAAAAACTGGAACTTGGCGGTACTTTCCATGCTGCAACAGACTGGGAACCGTATGCTGAGTGGATGCTGGAAGTTCTGGAAGAACGTCCACGTTTAGAAAATCTGGCGGATAAAGGCAACAGCTATCCTCGCCCTGAATGGCGTCCACAAACCAAGTTTGAGCGTCGCGGAATCGAAGCTGGCCACAAGATTAATGACTTTATCTTTAAGAAAATTTCTTAATATCTATAAGTCTAAAAAGCGCTGATTATTCAGCGCTTTTTTATTAGCTATGATGGCGTTCTAAAATCTGCTGACTGAGTAATTTATACACACCTGCCAAGTCTTGTCGTTGAGATTGCTCTAGCATCTGCTGATGCATATTCAGAATATTCTGATCACCACGCATCGCAGGTCCCGTCTGTCCTTGGCGAGGATCATTTTGCGTCGCCTTATTGGCTGTTTCCAGAATCAATGGATAAAGCAGGCTAAAATCTACCTGTTGTGCATCTACCACCTGCTTAGCCATGTCATAACAGTAATTGCTAAAATTGCAGGCAAACACAGCAGCCAGATGCAAGCTCAAACGTTGGTCCGAACTATATTGATAAACTCTTTTGCTTAGGCTATTTGCTAAATGGGTTAAGATTTCTTGATCTGTTGGGTCAGATGCTTCAATAAATAAAGGCGTATTTTCCCAGTCGATTTCACGTTCCAGACTAAAGGTTTGCAATGGATAAAAGACGCCAGACTTTGCATGTATATCTGCTAGAACATTCAGGTGAGTACTACCCGAAGTATGGACAATCAGCACATCTTGCAAATAAGAATGGACTTGTCTGATGACATTAGCAATTGATTGATCACTCACGGCAATGATGATCAAATCTATATTCTGATTCAGATTCTCAGGTTGAGCGATAGCTTGCGCTTTAAATCGATTAGCCAGTTGCTGTGCTTTATCCAGAGTCCGGCTGTAGATCTGTACAATTTCATGTTGTGCTGACAATACACGGGCAAGATGATAAGCCACTCGTCCTGCCCCAATGATACTAATCCGCATTCATCAATATTCCTGAACCATTGCGCACAGCATGCCAATAAAAAAAGGATGAATCAATTCATCCTTTTGCTTTTGAATCGGATTTAGAATTTACGTAAGGTCAGAATCTGTTCACTGCGACCGAAAGGCCCGTGAATATCATGCAGCACACCGCTGGTGAGACCAATCCCATCTTCACCATACTGTTGCACTACTTCCAGCCCCAGCCATTCACCTTGCGGCAGACGGTGCATATGAATCTGTAAATCCAGATTTGGAAATCCCCAGCCCGCATTTGGATCCTGACGCGGCACAATGCCATTGGCCGTATCTACCATACCAAGTAAACGACTAAAATCTGTAGTCGGTTGTCCTTCGACCATATCCAGTGAATTTCTGAGCCAGACAATGCCTTTGCCTGCTCGATGATCAGGATGTGCACGGGTTTCAATACTTTGAATATAACCACCCGGCCAGCAACTCATACCCTCCCAAACCGGTAAAAACTCAGGGCTTTCAATCGGAAAATCTTCGATACCTGCAATGGCCCGGCTATCCGAAGTCAGCATCCTCCAGGCACGAGCAACGATACAGGTTTTTCCATTGGCACACATTTCCGCCTCAATCAGTTCAATAGTTTTGCCAGGACGGATCATGCGCGTAGTAATAGAAAACTCACCAAATGCAATCAGTCCAAAAATATCCAGTCCAACCCGGCCAATACGCATTTCTGATCTAGGCTGAAACTGTTCTAGTTCAACACATAGAATACCGGTTGCCGGTGCCATGTGCTGTTCATGAGGATTCCACGCACCTTGAGCATGAATATTGGAACGATAATAGGCAGTAGTACTGCCATCTGCATGCTGTTCGCGCTGGATCAAACTATAATATGCTGACATTCTTCTTAAACTTCCTTGATTATTCTCTTAAACTTTAAAATTCATATAAGGTTTCATGATCTTTATTTTCTGAGTAAAAAACCACAATAATTCATAATTTGACTATAAATTTTGTGTTGTTTAAATCCGACTTTTGTTAAAAGTTCATTTAAATTTTCTACTGAAATCAGGAAAAAGTCCTGCTGCAATCTGGCCATCATATTTTCGCTTTGCTGCACACTAAGTCCGGTTTGTTGTGCCATTTTTTGCATTACCTTTAATTCATTCTCACCTTCAGGCTGCATCAGATCATAGGTCAATACGATCCCGCCAGTTTTAAGGCTGTGATAGATATCCTGAAAAAAATCAGATTTCTGAGGTTCAGGAATAAAATGGGCGACTAAAATAGCGAGTGCAGCATCGTAAGTATTTTGCTGATCCAGTTCTTGAGTGGTGCACTGTATAAACTGAACTCGTTGTTCAACTCCAATAGAAGCCAGATGCTTCCTTGCCTGCCCAAGCATCGCAGCGGAAGGATCAATCGCAGTAAATGTCCAGTTTGGATGCTGCTGCAATAAATAAGATAGCTCATAACCCGTCCCGCAGCCCACTACCAAAATATGAGCGGTTTCCGGGAGTTCAGTGCTGAGAATTGCTTCAATCTGCTGATGCACCAGTTCATATCCGGGAATCAGTTTGCGGATATGATCGTCATAGCTGGCGACCACGACTTCACTGTGAAAGTTTTTTGCCATCTGTTTACTCTGATTTATATAGAAATAAATTTTTATCTATTTAAAGAAATTGCTAAATACATGACCTCAATTTGCAAGATGGATTCTTCTTCCATTGTGCAGGTGCTTCGTTACTTTGACTGGGCAAAGTAACCAAACCCTTCTGTTTCATTGATATGGCATCCTTGCCATACAATGAAACGGCGGCATCCATGCCGCCAGGTCATCTGATCAAATACTATTTAAACTTAGCTTTAATTAATTTAAGCAATCTCTTTTAAATTTAATTCTTCACGCATAAATTCACGCAACTTGAACTTCTGTGCCTTACCTGAAGCTGTCATCGGGAATTCATGGAAGAAACGCACATAACGCGGCACTTTATTGTGAGAAATATGCTCAGCACAATATTGGCGGATGGCCTCTTCGGTACATGGGTCATTTTCATGCAGGATAATGCAAGCACAAAGCTCTTCACCATATTTATGGTCTGGCACGCCAATCACCTGTACATCTGAAACCGCTGGATGGGTATAAAGGAAATCTTCAATTTCTTTCGGGAATAGATTTTCACCGCCACGAATGACCACATCCTTGATACGACCCTTGATTTTGACAAAGCCTTCATCATCCATTTCCGCAATATCACCAGTATGCATCCAGCGCGCAGCATCAATGACTTCCTGGGTCTTGTCCTGATCTTCCCAATAACCCAGCATAACGGAATAACCACGCACACACAGTTCACCCAATTGACCGCGCGGCACCACCTTGCCATTTTCATCGACAATTTTAACTTCCAGATGCGGATGGACACGGCCAACTGTACTCACACGACGTTCAACACTGTCTTCTGTTGAACTTTGGGCACTTACCGGTGCTGTTTCAGTCATGCCATAACAGATGGTAATTTCAGACATATGCATTCGCTCTATTACACGCTGCATAATTTCCTGTGGACATGGACTACCCGCCATAATGCCGGTACGCAGGCTAAACAGATCAAAATCGTCAAACTGTTCATGTTCTAGCACAGCAATAAACATGGTCGGTACACCATAAGCTGCCGTACATTTTTCTTGTTGAATGGCTTTTAAGGTTTCCAGCGGATTAAATACGGCAGATGGATAGATCATGGCTGAACCATGGGTAATACAAGCCAGATTACCCATTACCATGCCAAAGCAGTGGAATAATGGAACAGAAATACAGACACGGTCTTCTGGAGTTAAGTGAATCGCTTCACCCACAAAGTAACCATTATTTAAAATATTGTTATGGGTCAGCATCGTACCCTTAGGGTTACCTGTGGTGCCTGACGTAAACTGGATATTAATGGTTTCATCGAACTGCAAATCAGTGGAGATCTGTTGCAGCTGTTCCAGCTCTTGAGCACTTGGTATAGGCATTAAATCCTGAAAACGATGAATACCCGTATGCTGCTGCTCATCAATTTTAATGACATGCTTTAAATGTGGTAGACGCTCTGCATTCAGTAATTTATTTTCAGCCTGTTTTAATTCAGGCGCAATTTTGGTCAGAATTTCCTGATAGTCCGTTGTTTTAAACTGCGATGCAATAACCAGTCCCTTACAGGACACTTTATTCAAAACATATTCCAGCTCATTGCTTTTATAGGCTGGATTCAGGTTAACCAGAATAATGCCTGCCTTGAAAGCTGCGAATTGGGTAATAGTCCATTCCACACAGTTCGGCGACCAGATCGCCAGACGGTCACCTTTTTGCATACCCAATTTCAGCAGCTGACAGGCAAAGGCATTGACCTGATCCTGTAGCTGCCGATAACTCAGGCGTATGTTCTGATGCATGCTGACGACTGCATCGCGATCTGCATATTGCTCGCAAGCCTGATCAAATTTTTCACCAATCGTCATGCCCAATAAAGGCTGGCTGCTGGTTCCATAGGCATAGCTTAACCGTACTTGTGTCATTGAATCGATCTCCTTGATTCTTTGTAATTCTGATTTTCAACTTTACTAATTGTTTTATGACCACGACGACCTTGTCTATGTGCCTGTTTTTGTGTGTTTATGCTGCTGAATTCCCCTCCTGTCGATGTACTGCGTTAACACAAAAATCGGCAATCTGTTTGACAAAGTGATCCTTGTAGTTCTGATCAAACATCACATTACGGGACGGATTCAAAGGTTCAATCACGACAAAGGTCATGGCACCGACCACACCCAAAGCTGCCGTATTTAAATCTTCAAACTCGAACTCTCCATTCACCTTTCCTTCGGCCAGGATTTCCTTAATGCTTTGTTTAAGCAGCTGTTTACTGCGAAAACGCTCATGTTCCATTTCCGGATCAACCGGTTCAAACATAAGTGAATACGCCAACTGGGGGCTATTCATGGCACGTTTCACAAAAGTTGTAACAGATTTTTGCAATTTCAGTTTTGGCGACAAATCCGACCCAGCAATGGAAACAAGAATTCCCACTTCGTGCTGAATCGCTGCCGACAAAACCTCAATCAAAATCTGGCTTTTGTTTTCAAAATATCGATATACCAGCCCTGTAGAAACGCCTGCGCGTTCTGCAATCGCCTGAATCGACGCCTCTTTAAAGCCCCCTTGAGTAATCAGTTCACGAGCAGACTGTAAAATCGACAAACGATTTTGTTCCATTCGTTCCTGCATCAGTGATGATCTTTTATAACTCATAATCTTATTCTCAACCAGATAAAATGAATTGTAAATCATTTTGTGAATATAGGTTCACTTTTTTAATTTTTCGTTGTATGTTAAAAAAACAAGCACAACAAAAATGCTTTTGGACACAACAAATATAATCTCAGGATGGATGAAGAATGAATTTACAAAGCTTAGATTTCGGTTTGGATGAAACTCTTATTGCGCTTCGTGATTCAGTGGCCGCTTTTTGCGCCAAGGAAATTGCCCCAATTGCCCAGCAAGTTGACCGTGACAATGAATTCCCGGCTCACCTCTGGAAAAAATTTGGTGATATGGGCCTACTTGGTTTAACGGTCAGTGAGGAATATGGCGGTACCAATCTAGGGTATCTGGCCCATATTATTGCCATGCAAGAAATTTCCCGTGCTTCAGCATCCATTGGTTTGTCCTATGGCGCCCATTCTAACCTATGTGTAAACCAAATTAAGCGAAATGGTAATGAAGAACAAAAACAGCGTTACCTGCCAAAACTGATTTCTGGCGAATATGTCGGTGCATTAGCAATGTCTGAGCCAAATGCCGGATCAGATGTGGTCAGTATGAAACTGAAAGCCGAAGATAAAGGCGATCATTATCTACTCAACGGTTCCAAGATGTGGATCACTAACGGTGGTGATGCCGATGTACTCGTTGTCTATGCCAAAACCGATTTACAAGCTGGCGCCAAAGGCATGACTGCTTTTCTGGTTGAGAAAAATATGCCAGGTTTTAGTCACGGCACTCATTTAGATAAACTGGGTATGCGCGGTTCCAATACCTATCCACTGTTTTTTGACAATGTCGAAGTTCCGAAAGAAAACGTGCTTGGCGGTGTCGGCAATGGGACTAAAGTGCTGATGAGCGGACTGGATTATGAACGTGCGGTTCTCAGTGCTGGTCCATTGGGTATTATGGATGCCTGCATGGATACAGTGATTCCTTATATTCATGACCGTAAACAGTTTGGTCAGGCACTCGGTGAATTCCAGTTGATGCAAGGCAAAATTGCTGACATGTACTCTACCTGGCTGGCATGTAAGGCACTGGTGTATGCCGTTGGTGCTGAATGTGACAAAGCCGAACATAGCCGTAGCCTGCGTAAAGACGCTGCCAGTGCCATTTTATATGCCGCTGAAAAAGCCACCTGGATGGCAGGCGAAACTATTCAGACCCTAGGTGGTAACGGTTATATCAATGAATTTGCTGCAGGCCGTTTATGGCGCGATGCCAAACTCTATGAAATTGGTGCCGGAACTTCCGAAATCCGCCGCATGCTCATTGGCCGTGAGCTCTTCAACGAAACAGCCTAAACCTGAACACTTAGAATAAAACAAGGATGTTCGTCATGAATCAGTTACAGAGCAAAATCAATATACGTAGTGAAGAGTTTAAGACCAACCAGGCTGCCATGCTGCAACTGGTCGATGACCTGAAACAGAAAGTAGAAAAAATTGCCTTGGGTGGTGGAGAAAATGCCCGCCAGAAACATCTGGATCGCGGCAAATTACTGCCGCGTGAACGGATTAATCATTTAATTGATCCAGGCACAGCTTTTCTGGAAATTGGTCAACTGGCTGCCTATCAGGTTTATCAGGATGATGTTCCTGCAGCAGGTGTAGTCGCGGGTGTGGGTCAGGTCAATGGTGTGACCTGCATGATCGTGGCCAATGATGCCACAGTCAAAGGCGGTACTTATTATCCCCTTACGGTGAAAAAGCATTTACGTGCCCAAGAAATTGCCGAACAGAATCATTTGCCATGTATTTATCTGGTCGATTCTGGCGGTGCTTATCTGCCTTTACAGGATGAAGTATTCCCGGATCGTGATCACTTTGGCCGTATTTTTTACAATCAGGCACGTATGTCGAGTCTAGGTATTGCCCAGATTGCTGTAGTGATGGGTAGCTGTACAGCCGGTGGTGCTTATGTGCCAGCGATGTCAGATGAAACCATTATTGTGCGCAATCAGGGTACGATTTTCTTGGGTGGCCCTCCTCTGGTAAAAGCAGCTACCGGTGAAGTGGTTTCTAGTGAGGATCTCGGTGGCGGTGATGTACATACCCGTTTATCTGGAGTTGCCGATCATCTGGCAGAAAATGATGAACACGCAATTGCCATTGCCCGCAACATTGTGGCGAACCTGAACAAAAAGCCAAATAAAACTGCAGATGAAATCGAAGCACCGCGTTTTGATAGTTCAGAGCTGTATGGCATTGTGCCAAGCGATGCCCGTAAACCATTTGATATCCGTGAAGTGATTGCGCGTATTGTCGATGGCTCACGTTTTGACGAATTCAAGGCACGTTTCGGGACTACCCTAGTGACTGGCTTTGCCAAGCTCTATGGAATGCCAGTTGGAATTATTGCCAACAATGGGATTTTATTCTCTGAGTCTGCGCAAAAAGGCGCACATTTTATTGAACTCTGTACCCAGCGCAATATTCCGCTGATCTTCCTGCAAAACATCACCGGCTTTATGGTGGGTCGTCAGTATGAGAATGAAGGTATTGCCAAAAATGGTGCCAAGCTGGTGATGGCCGTCGCGACAGCCAATGTGCCTAAACTGACTTTAGTGATTGGCGGCTCTTTTGGCGCCGGTAACTATGGCATGTGTGGTCGTGCTTACTCGCCACGCTTTATGTGGACCTGGCCAAACTCGCGTATTTCGGTGATGGGCGGTGAACAGGCTTCTAGCGTATTGTCAACTTTGAAACGCGATCAGATTGAGCAAAAAGGTGGAACCTGGTCAGCTGAAGAAGAAGACCAGTTTAAACAGCCAATTCGTGACCAATATGAACGCCAAGGCCATCCTTATTATGCTTCTGCGCGTTTATGGGATGACGGTGTCATTGATCCAGCGCAATCGCGCGAAGTCCTGGCCCTAAGTCTGGCTGCAGCGATGAATGCACCAATCCAGCCAACCAAATTCGGCGTGTTCCGCATGTAAGAGGTGACAAAAATGGACTATCAATTTTTACAGCTCGAGCAGCAGAATCAGGTAGCAACAGTCTGGATTAATCGTGCTGAATTGCACAATGCGTTTAACACCCAAGTCATTGAAGAGCTACATGCTTGCTTCCAGTCTTTAAATCAGCGTGATGATATACGCGTGGTGATTCTGGCAGGCCGAGGCAAAAGCTTCTCTGCGGGTGCAGACTTGAACTGGATGAAACAGGCCGGTCAGGCCTCACAGGCAGATAATGAAGCCGATGCTTTAAAACTAGCAAAAATGTTGCAAAGTCTGGCGACATTAAAACAACCCACCATTGCCCGTGTCCATGGTATTGCTTTTGGCGGCGGTATGGGTCTGGCATCCGCTTGTGATATCTGTATTGCCAGCACCGAAGCCAAGTTTGCAACTTCCGAAGTCCGTTTAGGTCTAGCACCTTCAACGATTAGCCCTTATGTGATTCGCGCGATTGGCGCCCGTCAGGCGTCACGTTATTTCCTGACTGCTGAGCGAATTTCAGCTGAACAGGCGAAAACCATTGGTCTGGCACATGAAGTGACTGCACCAGAACAGCTCGACAGCAAAATTGATGAGATTGTGGAAGCGCTCTTACTCGGTGGACCAGCAGCGCAAAACGCTTCAAAACAGCTGATTCAACTGGTTGATCAGCAAGTTCTGACTGAAGATCTGCTGCTTAAAACCGCACAGCATATTGCCCATGTTCGCCAGGGAGATGAGGCGAAAAATGGACTGAATGCATTTTTAAACAAACAAAGCCCGGCCTGGATCAAGACCACGGCATAACAACAAGAAGGATCGTAGGATGTTTGAAAAGATTTTAATTGCCAACCGTGGTGAAATTGCCTGTCGTGTAATTCGTACAGCGAAAAAGTTAGGCATCGCTACTGTTGCCGTATATTCCGATGCCGATGCACAGGCACAGCATGTCAAACTGGCAGATGAAGCCATCCATATTGGTGAATCGCCTGCTGCACAAAGTTATTTACAGATTGAACGTATTATTCAGGCAGCTAAAACTACCGGTGCTCAGGCCATTCATCCAGGTTATGGTTTCCTGTCTGAAAATGACCAGTTTGCCCTGGCCTGTCAGGACAACAATATTGTCTTTATTGGTCCGCCAGTGGATGCAATCTTAGCAATGGGTCTGAAAGCGACCTCTAAAGCACTGATGGAAAAAGCCGGTGTACCGTTAACTCCAGGCTATCATGGTACCAATCAGGATGCGGATTTCCTGAAACAGCAGGCAGACAGTATTGGCTATCCGGTACTGATCAAGGCTAGTGCTGGTGGTGGCGGTAAAGGCATGCGTCTGGTCGAGCGTAGTGAAGATTTCCTCAGTTCACTCGCTTCATGTAAAAGCGAAGCACGTTCCAGCTTCGGCAATGAAGATGTGCTGATTGAACGCTATGTCGTGCAGCCACGTCATATTGAAGTTCAGGTCTTTGGTGATACACATGGCAATTATGTGCATCTGTTTGAACGTGATTGCTCCGTGCAGCGTCGTCACCAGAAAGTTCTGGAAGAAGCACCNNTACTTCATGGAAATGAATACCCGTCTACAGGTTGAGCATCCAGTCACTGAAATGATCACCGGTCAGGATCTGGTGGAATGGCAGCTACGTGTCGCGTTCGGTGAGCCTTTACCGAAACAGCAACATGAATTACAGATACACGGTCATGCGCTCGAAGCACGTGTCTATGCTGAAGAACCAGAAAAAGGTTTTATTCCTGCCATCGGTCAGATCAGCTATTTGCACTATCCAGAACAAAATGACAGCGTGCGTGTGGATAGTGGCATTGTCGAAGGTGATGAAATCAGCACCTATTATGATCCGATGATTGCCAAACTGATTGTTTGGGGCAAAAACCGTGAAGCGGCTTTAACCCAGATGCATCACGCCTTGGGTCAGTTCCATGTCGATGGACTCGGGAATAACATCGCTTTTCTTGATCGCTTAGTATTATGTGACTCATTTAAAAATGCCCATCTCGATACTGGCCTGATTCAACGCGAAGAAGAGTTCCTACTCAAACCATCTGCTGATATCAGCGCAGAATTAGTGGTCAGTGCCGCCTTGGTTGAACTGTTATCTCGTCTGGCTCAAAACCCGACGAGCAATAATCCTGTCTGGCAGCAAAAAGCATTTTGGCGTCTGAATCAGCAAAATAGCTACACAATCAAATTACAATGTAATGACGTTTTACGTGTGGTGAGCTTTAAAGCGCTAGAAAATAGCTTCCTGGCAAACCATGAAGGCCAGACACTCAATATCCAAGGTGAACTGCTCGATCAACACCTACTCCAGTTAAATCTTGCAGGTCAACAGCAGAAACTGGCATTTAGTCAGACTGAACATGGCATTACCCTGTTCCAGAATGGGCAAAGTTACAAGTTTACTTATCTGAAGTCTGATTTTAATGGCCAGGATGAACAAAGCACTGAAAACAATCTGACTGCACCAATGCCAGGTGTGATTACTCAGGTTCTGGTTGCGGCAAATGACAAAGTGAAAAAAGACGATGTACTGCTGACTTTGGAAGCAATGAAGATCGAATATACCATTCGCGCTCCGCATGATGGCATTATCGCAAACTCATACTTTCAAAAAGGTGACCAGGTTAAAGCTGGCGATGAACTGGTAGAGTTCCAGCCTCTAGCGGAGGAAGTTGCATGACAGAGTTCGTTAAAATCGTAGAAGTCGGGCCACGCGATGGTCTGCAAAACGAAAAAACACCTTTAACACTAGATGACCGCAAAAACCTGATTCTGGATTTGATGAAAACAGGTTTACAGGCAATTGAAGTCGGTTCCTGTGTTTCAGCCAAATGGGTCCCACAGATGGCAGATAGCGATGTGCTATTTGCCAGCTTGCCTAAAGATCCGAATATCCAGTTCAGTTTACTGACGCCAAATATGAAAGGTTTTGAATCAGCGCTGGCTGTGGGTTGTAAAGAAGTTGCGGTATTTACCGCAGCTTCTGAAAGCTTTACTCGTAAGAACATCAACTGCTCTATTGATGAAAGCTTTAAAAAGTTTGCAGATGTGATGGCAGCTGCCAAAGCTAATGATGTCAAGGTTCGTGGCTATGTCTCTTGTATGGTGGACTGCCCTTATGAAGGTGCAATTGATCCGAAGCAGGTCGTAAAAGTTACGCAGCGCTTACTAGATATGGGCTGCTATGAAGTATCACTGGGTGAAACCATTGGTACGGCAACTCCAGATCGCGTGAAGAACGTCTGGGATGCCTGTCTTTCAGAAATTGATAGTAAAGCGCTGGCTGGCCATTTTCATAATACCTATGGCATGGCCATCGCTAATATTTACCAGTCACTATTACAAGGTATTCGGGTATTTGACTCCTCTATTGCCGGCCTCGGTGGCTGTCCTTATGCCAAAGGTGCTTCCGGCAATGTTTCAACTGAAGACCTGTATTACCTGCTCTCCAAGATGGGCTTTGAAACCGGTATTCAACTGGATACTCTGATGCAGACCAGCCGTAATATCAGTGAGGGTCTACAACGCAATAATCCCTCCAATTATGCCAATGCCTATTGGCAAAAAGCCTGTGCTTAAAAACTTGAAATAGCCGGACAATCTATAAGTCCTCATGGATAGAAATCAGCAGATCTTTAGATAAAAGAGATCTGCAAGAGAAGAATAAATCGAGGTAAAAATGTCAAATAAAGTGTATGACAGTGCAAAAGCCGCTTTAGACGGCGTGGTCCAGGATGGACATACTCTTGCAGTTGGCGGTTTTGGACTCTGTGGTATTCCAGAAGCCCTCATTGCAGCTTTAAAAGAAACCGGTGCCAAAAATCTGACCTGTATTTCCAATAATGCCGGTGTCGATGGCTTTGGCTTGGGACTATTGCTGGAAACCAAACAGATCAAAAAAATGATCTCTTCCTATGTGGGCGAGAACAAGGAATTTGAACGCCAATACTTAAGCGGTGAACTCGAAGTAGAATTGACTCCACAAGGCACGTTAGCGGAAAAATTACGTGCCGGTGGTGCAGGTATTCCCGCTTTCTATACCGCGACCGGTGTTGGAACCGTTATTGCTGAAGGTAAAGATGTCCGTGAGTTTAATGGCAAGTCTTATATTCTGGAAGAATCCTTAACTGCTGATGTAGCTTTGGTTAAAGCTTATAAGGCCGATAAAGCCGGTAACCTGATTTTCCGTAAAACTGCCCAGAACTTCAATCCGGTCTGTGCCATGGCTGGTAAAGTGACCATTGCTGAAGTCGAAGAAATTGTCGAGATCGGTGCCCTTGATCCAGATGAAATTCATCTTCCGGGCATTTATGTGAACCGGATTGTACTCAATACCCAACCGGAAAAACGGATTGAACAGATGACTTTAAAGGCGGAGGCTTGATCATGGCTTGGACACGTAATGAAATGGCGCAGCGCGCCGCACAGGAACTTGAAGACGGTTTCTATGTGAATCTAGGTATTGGTCTGCCAACCTTAGTTGCGAATTATATTCCAGAGAATATTAATGTCTGGCTACAGTCTGAGAATGGCCTGTTGGGTATTGGAGAATTTCCAACGGCAGATACTGTGGATGCCGACCTGATCAATGCTGGCAAACAGACCGTGACTGCCCGCAAAGGTGCATCTTTCTTTTCCAGTGCCGATTCCTTTGCCATGATCCGTGGCGGTCATGTCAATATCGCTATTCTGGGGGCTATGGAAGTCTCAGAAAATGGTGATCTGGCCAACTGGATGATTCCGGGCAAGAAGGTCAAAGGCATGGGTGGTGCCATGGATCTGGTTGCAGGCGTACAGAAAGTTGTGGTGCTGATGGAACACTGCGCTAAAGATGGTACGCCTAAAATTGTTTCACAATGTAGTCTTCCGCTTACTGGCCAGGCTGTAGTGAACC
Source organism: Acinetobacter sp. UBA5984 (assembly GCF_002429925.1). Lineage (NCBI taxonomy): Bacteria > Pseudomonadati > Pseudomonadota > Gammaproteobacteria > Moraxellales > Moraxellaceae > Acinetobacter > Acinetobacter sp. UBA5984. Next base: position 14,590 of record NZ_DJBE01000033.1, on the reverse strand, counting down.
GGATTATTACTGACTTAGGTGTATTGGATGTCACACCTGAAGGTATTCAACTTGTAGAACTGGCACCCGATGTCAGTTTTGATGAAATTCAGAAAGTCACCGGTGTGCCTTTACTCCGTAAAGCAGCCTGATTGTTCCCAACCCTTAAAATGAAAATTTTTAAGGGTTTCTTTTTGGCTGAAGAAAGCCACTTCTTAATAACAAATGCAGAATAAATGGATTTTAATCATGCAAACTCAACAAAATATCTTGCAGCGCTTTGCCATGCGCGTCAGCGACTGGTCTGAAAAATGGTTTCCGGACTCTTATATCTTTGCCCTACTCGGTGTTATCATCGTTGCGATTGCCGCGATTGGCATTGGTGCACCGGCACAAGACGTCGCGATTTCATTTGGTGACGGATTCTGGAGTCTGATTCCCTTTACCTTACAGATGTGTATGCTGATCGTGGTCGGTTATGTAGTTTCGGTTTCCAAACCGATGCAATTATTGATTCAGAAAATGGCGCGCATTCCTCATTCTGGACGTGGAGCTATCGTTCTCGTCGCCACAGTTAGCCTACTGATTTCCCTGATTAACTGGGCGATGAGTACAGTGCTAACTGCTCTTCTGGTGATTGCACTGGCGCAGCGTAAAGAGCTGAACATGGATTATCGTGCGGCTGCCGCAGCAGCGATTATCGGGATGGGCGCAACCTGGGCGCTCGGTATCAGCTCTTCTGCCGCACAATTACAGGCCAACAAATCCAGCCTGCCAGAACCTCTGTATAATCTGACTGGTGTGATTCCATTTACTGAAACGATTTTCCTGCCGCAATCCATGATTATGACAGCAGTCTTGATCATCGCCTCGATTGCCATTGCCTACTGGTCTGCGCCCAAAGGCAATCATATTAAAACCATTGATCACTTCCCGATCCAGATTGAAGAAGAAAAGACTGAAACCGTGATCCATAAACGGCCAGGTGACTGGCTTGAAAACTCGCCAATCTTAAGTATTCTGATTGTGGTTCTGGGTCTGGTCTGGATGTTTAACGAGTTTTCCAAGAGCAATCCGATTCTGGCAATCTCCAGCTTAAACACTTATAACTTTATCTTTCTGATTTTAGGTGTAGCTTTACATGGTACACCACGTAATTTTCTCAATGCCGTATCCAAAGCTATGCCGGCCATTTCAGGGGTGCTGATCCAGTTTCCGCTTTATGGCAGTATTGCCTTTATGATGACCAATGCCCTGAATTCTGCTGATCTTTCCCTGTCACATTATATCGCCGAATTCTTCGTGTCGATTGCGTCGCAGGAAACCTTTGCCATCGTTATGGGAATTTATTCTGCGATTCTAGGCTTCTTCATTCCTTCTGGTGGAGGAAAATGGATTATTGAAGCGCCTTATGTGATGCAGGCCGCACATGACCTGAAAGTACATCTGGGCTGGTCTGTCCAGATCTATAATGCAGCCGAAGCCTTACCCAATCTGATCAATCCTTTCTTTATGCTCCCCATGCTGGGAATCTTGAAATTAAAGGCTAAAGATGTAATTGGCTTTACAGTGACACAACTGGTCTTTCATCTTCCGTTGGTACTGTTCTTACTCTGGTTCCTGGGAAGAACTTTGACTTATACCCCACCTGTCTTCTCTTAATTCATAATAAATAAAAAAGGACGAATCATTCGTCCTTTTTTATGATGAAAGGGTAATGCTCCCTAAAAATAATTGAACTTAAAAGTAGAAAATCGAATAGCCTTGACCTAAGGAGATTTTCTATGAAAACAACTAAATATTCGGACAGCTTAATCATGAGTATTTTGAAGCAAGCTGAAGCAGGTACTCCAGTGCCTAATCTATGCCGAGAACATGGCATGAGTTCTGCCACTTTTTACAAATGGAAGTCCAAATATGGCGGCATGGATCTTTCCATGATGACTCGACTTAAAGAGCTAGAGACAGAAAATGCCCGCCTAAAGCGCATGTATGCGGATGAACGTCTTAAAGCAGACATTCTTCAGGATGCACTGTCAAAAAAGTTATAAGGCCAACGCAACGCAAGTCACTTGCTCAACAAGCCGTTGAGCAATATAAGATATCAGTGAATAAGGCCTGTCTCATATTCCAAGTCAGTCAAACCTGTTATCGCTATATAGCTCAATTGAAGGAGCAGAATATGGTTATTGCAGATTGGCTGATTAAGCTCACCAATGAGAATAAGACTTGGGGATTTAAGCTTTGCTTTTTGTACCTGCGTAATGTCCAAGGCTACCCTTAGAATCACAAGCGTATTTATCGCATTTATAAGGAGCTTGAGCTTAACCTTCGGATTAAACCCAACAAACGCATTAAACGAATAAAGCCTGAAACTCTTGCAGTACCAGAAGCGCAGAATGAATCATGGTCAATGGACTTTATGCACGATCAACTCAGTGATGGCCGCAGTTACCGTGTGCACAACGTCATTGATGACTATAACCGTGAGTCATTAGATATCTTGATTGACTTCTCCTTACCCGCCGAACGAGTACTTCGAGGGTTGGATCAACTCATCGAATGGCGAGGTAAACCAAAACGAATCCGAAGTGACAATGGACCAGAGTACATCAGTGATTTAATGGAGGCATGGTGTAAGCAGCATGAAATTGAGCATGTATTTACCCAGCCTGGCAATCCACAACAAAATGCGTATGTAGAACGCTTCAATCGGACAGTACGTTATGAATGTTTAAATCAATATTTATTTCGAGAACTTGAAGATGTTCAAGACTATACAACAGCATGGCAACACTTTTATAATCATCAACGACCTCATATGTCAGTTGATGGTAAACCACCTAAATTTAAACAATGATAAAGGCTTCGATTTTTCTACTCATTAACTCAATTAAAAATGGGGGTATTACCAAAGAATTATTTAGCTGGCTTTCTTTTCAACTACGCCTTCATTATCTACAGTATGGACACGATCATCTTCGGTACTCATAACTTCAAAAGTTACACGACGGTTTTGATACTGACCGTTCGAAGTCGCATTCGATTGAGCAGGCTGATTCGCCGCCATACCTACTGGTTGTAACTGCGCCGGGTTCACCCCTTTCTGCACCAGATAATTCACAATGGCTTGAGCACGTTTTAAAGATAGCTCCTGATTTTGAGTGCTGCTGCCTTCCGTATCAGTATGGCCCATCACGATTAGACGTACATCTTTGGCATATTGTAATAAAGCTGCGGTCTGATCCAGCAAGCTTTTATTCACTTCAGGAATTTCGGTGGAACCTGTCGCGAAATGAATAATTTGCAGGTTTAAGGCAGTTGCAACATCTAACGCCTCAATATTTTCCATCTGAAGTTCGTCTAAAGCTTTTTTAGCCTCGGTATTGGCTGTATTGATCGCCTCATCCATATCAACTGGTTTTTGGGTCACAACTTCTACATTTTTAGCCAGACCACGAATCTGACCCGCCAGACGCTGTGCATCTGCACTGTTCGCTGCCTGTACAGACACCTGATTACCTGCCCAAGTCAAAGTCACATTTGACATGCCTTGCAGTAATTTCAATACGGATGGAATTGTATCCTGATCAATAAATTCTGAGTGGTAATTTTCATTGGCTACTGCGCCACAGCCAATACTGTAATTAAAGATCTGTTTAATTTCATTTTGCAGAATTTGCATATATTTCGGATCATTCATCTGTACCTGACAGTTGACAATTTCACCTTGGCTACCGGTGCTGATTTTTAAAATTGCAGGGTTCATTGCAGCAGCTTCGCTTACCGCCTGAGCATTTCGTAATTCATCCGGATCATCATCACGCAGGCATCCACGGAAGAAGAATAAGATAATTGCAGCAATAATCACGAGGAGAATAAATGGCCAGAACACTACTGCTTTTTTCTCTTCAGTCAGTTCCGGCTCTGCCTCCGGTTCGGAAGCCCGACCCGGTGCGCGGTTCAGGTTTTGTCCCGCCAGCGGAGATACACCTAAAGATGCCAGTATAGGACCGGCCCATACTGGTAATGCCCGTTGAATCGAGTCTGCATGGGTATCTAACAAATGGCCTACCGCTTCAGCAGTGGGTGCACCCGCTTCTGCCTGCAAGAAGTTCATGGTTGGAACAATTGCCCGGTTCAGGGTCTGTTCAATTTCATCTTGAGGTGCAGTTGAATCTAACTGAGCCAGGAATTGTTGTTTTAGGGTCGGATTATTATTAAATAATTCATCAATCTTGGGATTAAGTTGCTGCCCCAGACTTTCAATCCAGGCCGGTCTTGCACGAAGAATACTTAACAATACAGGATAGAATTGGGCTAAGGACTGATCCTTGGCAAATAGATGTTCTGTTTCACCTTGCAGCACAATGGCGGTCACATCACTCTTTAAACGTTCAATTAAATCTGTATTCATCAAGATCACCATTATTCTGATTTATAATGTTTAATATTTAATCAGTGTAGCGACCCACCCTCTTTGGAATGTTAATAATTGTACTGATATCATAAAGTTTCACTGTTTATGTATGGCTAACTTTTCTAGTATTTTGATTAAGATATAAAAAAGTCAGCCGAAGCTGACTTTTTGTAAACGCGAAATGTAAGTGTTATGCAGCAATAAAAGTTTGCAGCACTTTACCTTTCACTTTTTGATTGAGCAGTGGTGTATTTTTACCTTGAGAAACGATCGTTTCTTTNNGAACGTAATGGCGGACGCACATGTGCAAGAGAGTTAAAGCCATCAATCAGATGGTCAGTCAGATGTAATTGATGCATTGCGACATCACAAGTGACTGGCAAGCCTTTTTCTTTGGCAATACGGATCAGTTCTACTGATGCACCACAAGATAACAAACCGAAATGAGCGCGTACTTTAGTCGCTTCAATCATGAGCAGGTATTTGGCAATGGCCACAGTTTCAGCTAATGCCGGAATCATTGGCAAACCTTGGCGTGAAGCAATAAAGCCTTCATGCACACAGCCATCTTTGGCAATTTGCGGCTCTTCTGCATAGAACACTACAGTCAGGTTTAAGCCCGCTGCGTATTCAAGTGTACGCAATACCACATCATCATTGGCAAACGGCGCACTGGCATTAGAAACCGCAGTACATCCGCCCTTTTTCAAACCTGCCATATTGGCCGGTTGCTGACCTTGCAGACCTTGAGTTTGCGCACCGATCACCTGTAAATAAATACCACCATCCAGCATGGCTTTTTCAACCAGACCATGAATCAGCGCACCATTATCCTGCACAATCGGTTTGGAATCTGGCGGGGTAAATACATGCAGAATACCGTTTTCACGTGCAGCCTTACCTTCAGACTTTAAAGTTCCGTGTTGCTGCTGACCCGGTTCACGTAAACGTGCGCATAGATCCACCATGGTTGGCATCAGCCATTTGCCCTGTCCATCAATGGTTTCAGATACGTTAGCAGTCTCTGCAACACGTTTACCATTTTCCAGATAAACCGTTTCGACTGAATCAGTGTTTTGGATTGGGTCAAGAACACGGACATTTTCAATTTTTACAATAGACATGACTTATTCCTTATACCGCAATCGCTTCAATCAAACCCTGTTCCTGTAACTGACCCTGCATCGCAAGAGCCAGTACCGCCATACGTACTGCAATCCCGTTAGTAACCTGTTTCAGAATCACGGATTGCGGACCGTCTGCAATACTGGAATCAATTTCCACACCACGGTTCATTGGTCCTGGATGCATCACGATACAATCCGGCTTGGCCATGGCGAGACGTTCTTTATTCAGGCCATACATTTTGTAGAATTCAGCCTGAGAAGACAGCGCTGGCGAATCAATACGCTCGTTTTGAATACGTAAGGTAATGATTACATCACAGTCTTTGATGCCATCTTCCATTTTATTAAACAGGCGTACATCTTCACTGTAGTCATCAAAACCGTATGGCAACAACGTATTCGGTGCAATCACGCGAATATCTTTACAGCCTAAGGTTTGCAGTGACGCCACATCTGAACGTGCTACACGCGAATGCTTGATATCGCCAATAATCGCAATCGACATATCTTCGAATTTTTTATTGGTCTCGCGGCGAATGGTCAGCATATCCAGCATCGCTTGAGTTGGATGGGCATGACGGCCATCGCCTGCATTAATAATGGCGACATTTGGACAGACATCTTTGGCAATAAAGTGTGCTGCACCTGAAGATGAATGACGTACCACGAAAATATCTGCCGCCATAGCTTCAAGATTCCACAAGGTATCACGTAAAGTTTCACCTTTAGAGGTACTTGAACGGGCAATATCGATATTCAGCACGTTGGCAGACAGACGTTTGGCCGCTGCCTCAAAAGTAGTACGCGTTCGGGTAGAATTTTCAAAAAATAAGTTCATCACCGTTTTGCCTTCGAGCAAATTATTGGTGATCAGCTGATTTTGGTCATTAAAAAAGGACAACGCAGTGTCCAGTATTTTTGTAAGAGTTTCTTTAGAAAGACCTTCGATGGTCAGGAAATGTTTAAGATTACCTGCTTTGTTGAGTTGAATCTGGCTCGGTGTATGCAATGCCGCCAAGTGCATGAGAGATTCCTTATACGTTAAGTCAACGTATTATACAGAGATTAGCGAATCTTTATAGTTGATAAAGAGCTCAGTTGTACAAAAACCATCTCAGTAATAAGAATGGAAATTTAAATTCCCATGCATTTTTTCAATAAGATAATTTAACCTGTTTATCTATATGCTTGTTTTTTCATTTAAACATGAGTGCTTCAGTCTGGAGCATCCACACCCAATCCCCCCAATTAGCGCAATGCGCCAATATAATGATGTGAAACCTGTGCGCGATAGATATCTTCTTCACTTGGTTCTACAGAAATCAGTTCCTTTTCCGCCTGTTCTTCAGCCTGCAGTTCTGAAAATGACGATAAATCCAGAGTGGTTTTTAAGCGGTTGACCAGATGTAAAAGCTCAGGATCTTCAGTCTGCTCTGCCAGCCCAATCACATGCTTTGCATAGTGGATATTTTCTGCAAGATACATGGCATCAATTACTCGTCCAGTTACTCGTCTTAAACGTGCGTAGATCAAGGTAGCGATTGAAAATGCCTCATTCCTGCGTAATTGAAGATCCAACATCTAAGCCCCTCCGAAATAATAATTAAGAATAAAGATGAAGCTGTAATGATTCCCCTCAGCATTACAGCTTCATTGATATTAGATAGAGCAATAAACGTACCAAAATTAATAAATAAGTTATGTGAGTTATAAATTGAGATGAATGAAAATTAATCTACTCCAAGCAATAGTAGGTTGGCTTCTTTTTTGTTTTAGATTCACTCCTCGTCTGGCTAATCAATTCTTAGTCTCGATCACTTGACATGAATGACCAAATTTTAGCTTTTACTTTTAGAGTAATGCTGTTGCCATGAGGTGTATATAAACGACCCTGTATCAGATCCATCACATCATTAATCCGATTATTTATCTTTCTAAATTACACATACAACATGGTCGCAATTGAAGAGCTAGATTGCGAATTAGTTTTAATACCTACCACATATCCCTTTGTAAAATAAAAGATTTAATTGAAAATCCACCTTATTGGTATTGTGTAGTCTTACATATCTCGTAAATTTTCAGTTTGCTTTTTAAGTTAATATTTAGCGCTTTTTAGGATGATTAAAACTAGGCTGTATATGCTCGATTTTAAAAAATTTCCAAAGCTTTAACAGGCAAAATACGCTAAACTGAACGCAGTTTTTTATTTATTCTTTTCCGGTCTCTCTATTTTATGAATACCTCTTCACGTTTAAGCAATTATTGGGTCACCTGTGCCGATGGTCTGGAAACCTTATTAGAAGAAGAAATCAAAGGTTTAGGTGTTCAGGATATTGAACGTTTCCCAGGTCGTCTGACCTTCAAAGGCACGCTTGAAAATGCTTACCGCATCTGTATGTGGTCTCGTCTGGCTTCTCGTGTCCTGATGCCAATTCATACGCATGAAATCGAATTCTCCCACGATGCGCGTGATGTTGCAGAAGAGCTTTATGAAGGTGCGATGAGCTTTGACTGGTCACTGATTTTTGCACCACAAAGCACCTTCGCAATTCGTCTGCACGTTGAACGTGATATTAAGGTCAACACCCAGTTTGCAACTCTACGTGCCAAAGATGGTGTTGTCGATTCCTTTATGGAAGCTGTGGGCAAGCGTCCAAGTATTGATACCAGACAGCCAGAAATCACCATGTACATTCTGGCCGGTAAAAAAGAACACACTTATTGTTTAGACTTATCCGGTGATTCCTTGCATAAACGAGGCTATCGCCGCTTTATGACTGAAGCACCAATCAAGGAAAATCTGGCGGCTGCGATCCTGCAAAAAGGCGGCCTGAAAGACATCAACCCGGATATTGTGGTTGATCCAATGTGTGGTTCAGGGACGTTTATCATTGAATCACTGATGATTCTGACTGATCGTGCCCCAGGTCTGGTGCGTCGTTTCGGATTTAATGGCTGGAATGGTCATGATCATGAATTGTGGATGGGTATTAAAGCTGAAGCGGCTGAACGTCATAAAGCTGCGCTAGAAAACCCATTACCAAAATTCTATGCCTTTGATGCCGACTGGGAAGCGGTGAAAGCCACTAAACAGAATATTATTGCGGCAGGTTTTGAATCAGTCCTCGATCAGATCAAGATCGAAGAGCGTACTTTGAATGACTGGCCAGATTTCCAGGCTGAAGGCAAGAAAGTATTCTTTGTGACGAATCCACCGTACGGTGAGCGTTTAGGTGATAAAGCCTCTAACCGTGCCTTGTATCTGGGTCTGTCTAATCTGCTGCAAAAGAATTTCCCGAATCAGAAAGCGGCAGTCATTGCTGCTCAGGTGGAACAAGCCGATGTCTTGGCGTTCAATGATCCACAAATTCTGCGTTTGATGAACGGTAAACTGCCAATCTATATCCGTTTCGGTACTGTAAAACCGGCAGCAGTCACACGTCCTTTCCTGGAAAGCTGGCAGCCGCAACAATTCGAGCCGATTGAAGGTGCGATGGAATTTGCTAACCGTCTGACCAAGAATATGCAAACCCTGAAAAAATGGGCAGTAAAAGAAAATATTCACTGCCTGCGTTTGTATGATGCGGACTTGCCGGACTTTAACGTAGCAGTTGATCTATACGGCGAACGTCTGCATGTTCAGGAATATGCACCACCGAAGAAAATTGATCCTGAAAAAGCCAAAAAACGTTTCAATTTGGCTCTGCAGGCGATTCGTGCCGTGACCGGTTTGGGCCGTGATGCGATCTTTATCAAGACCCGTGCCCGTCAGGAAGGTAAAAACCAGTACACCAAACAAAGTACCGCGTCTAAACGTTTTATCGTACAGGAAGGCCAAGCCAAGATTCTGGTCAACCTGACCGACTATCTGGATACCGGTCTGTTCCTGGATCACCGTCAGATGCGTTTGCGTATTGCCAAAGAAGCCAAAGGTAAGCACTTCCTGAATCTGTACAGCTACACCTCTACCGCGAGCTTACATGCAGCTTTAGGTGGTGCAGCGAGTACCACCAGCGTGGATTTGTCTAATACTTATTTAAACTGGTCAAAAGAGAACTTTGTTCTAAATGGCCTGACTGTAGACCATGCCGATCAGCAACATCAGTTCTTCGCCTCTGACTGTTTCGAATGGCTGAAAGAAGGTCATGAACAATATGACCTGATCTTTATCGATCCACCGACATTCTCTAACTCGAAAAAATTCTACGGGACTTTCGACGTTCAGCGTGACCATGTCTCTTTGCTGAAGCGTGCCATGAACCGTTTAACCACTGACGGTACTTTGTATTTCTCGAATAACTATCGTGGTTTCGAAATGGATGAAATGATTGAAGGTTTATACGACGTGGAAGAAATCACGCATGAAACAATTGGTCCAGACTTCAAGCGTAATCAAAAAATTCACCGTGCCTGGAAAATCACTCATCCAAAAATGTAAGATGTGAATATAAGATAAAGAAAAACCCAGTCTAGGCTGGGTTTTTTGTTGCGAGGAAAACTGGTATTAGCTGAGTTTCAATTTTTCAAAGACCAGTTCGCCGCTTTCACCACGAACGACGATAGTATCACCAGGACCAAACTCACCTGCCAGGATGCTTTGTGCCAAGCCATTTTCAATACGTTGCTGGATCGCACGTTTTAATGGACGCGCACCATACAACGGATCGAAACCAGCTTCGATTAACTGATCGAAAGCACTGTCATCCACAGACAGACGCATATCGCGTTCTGCCAGACGTTGACGCAAGCGGTTCAACTGGATATCAGCAATACCACGGATCTGGTCTTTTTCCAGTGCATGGAACACCACTAGCTCATCAATACGGTTGATAAACTCTGGACGGAAATGTTCCGATACCGCATTCATCACCACAGTACGGACTTCTTCACGAGTTGCTTGATCGCCCAGCTCACGGACATCTTGTGAACCCAGGTTCGAAGTCATCACAATCACGGTATTTTTAAAGTCCACCACACGGCCTTGCGAGTCGGTCAGACGGCCGTCATCCAGCACTTGCAGCAGAATGTTGAACACATCCGGATGCGCTTTTTCGACTTCATCGAATAACACCACGCTATATGGTTTACGGCGCACCGCTTCAGTCAGCACACCACCTTCTTCATAACCGACATAGCCCGGAGGTGCACCGACCAAGCGGCTCACCGAATGTTTTTCCATAAATTCGGACATGTCAATTCGGATCATGGCATCGTCACTGTCGAACAGGAAGTTCGCCAAGGCTTTGGTCAATTCTGTTTTACCCACACCTGTTGGGCCCAAGAACAGGAATGAACCACTTGGACGGTTTGGATCTGACAAGCCAGCACGTGAGCGACGTACAGCATTAGATACAGCCACTACAGCTTCTTCCTGACCAACAACACGATTGTGCAGGAAGTCTTCCATATGCAGCAGTTTATCACGCTCACCTTGCAGCATTTTTGGTACAGGAATACCGGTCGCAGCACTGACTACTTCAGCGATCTCATTGTCAGTGACTTTGTCACGTAGCAGTTTTGGTGCTTCGCTTTCTTCAGCCCCTTCAATGCGTTCCAGCTGTTTTTGCAGCTCCGGAATTACACCATACTGATAACGTGCTGCTTCAGCCAGATCACCTTCACGCTGGGCTTTTTCCAGAGCAATGCGAGCCTGATCCAGTTTCACCTGAATGTCTTTGTTGCCTGCTACCAGCGCTTTATCGGCACGCCAGATTTCTTCCAGTTCGCTGTACTCTTTCTCTACAGTGGCAATCTGCTCTTCCAAGTGTTTCACTTCACCCTGCGCACCAGAATCTGCATCTTTTTTCACCGCTTCAAGCTGCATCTTCAGCTGAATCAGACGGCGTTCGAGTTTATCCAGTGCTTCAGGTTTAGAATCCAGCTCCATTTTGATACGGGATGCTGCTTCATCAATCAGGTCAATGGCTTTATCCGGCAATTGACGGTCAGTGATGTAACGATGTGACATTTTCGCCGCAGCAATAATTGCTGAGTCCAGAATCTGCACACCATGGTGAGTCGCATAACGGTCTTTCAGACCACGCAGGATCGCAATGGTGTCTTCCACGCTTGGCTCATCCACCAGCACTTTCTGGAAACGACGCTCTAAGGCTGCATCTTTTTCAATGTACTGACGGTATTCATCCAGAGTCGTTGCACCGACACAGCGTAATTCACCGCGCGCTAATGCAGGTTTCAGCATGTTACCCGCATCCATAGCACCATCACCTTTACCGGCACCGACCAATGTATGCAGCTCGTCAATGAACAGGATGATTTCGCCTTCATGTTTAGCCAGATCTTTCAGAACAGCTTTTAGACGTTCCTCGAACTCACCACGATATTTGGCACCAGCTAACAATGAACCCAAGTCCAATGACAGAACGCGTTTGCCTTTCAGTCCTTCTGGAACTTCACCATTGACAATACGTTGTGCCAGACCTTCGACAATCGCAGTTTTACCGACACCTGGCTCACCGATCAGTACCGGGTTGTTTTTGGTACGGCGTGACAGCACCTGAATCGTACGACGGATTTCATCATCACGACCAATCACCGGGTCAAGTTTGCCTGCCATGGCACGTTCAGTTAAATCAATCGTATATTTATTCAGTGAGTCCCGTTGATCTTCATGATTATTGCTCATGACTTTTTCATCGCCTCGAATTTGATTAATAACCTGTCGTAAAGTTTCTGTTTTTACGCCAACACTGTTTAATAAGGTTTTGGTGGCACCCGTTTCTGCAAGTGCCAGTAATACCCAGTCAGTGGACAGGAACTCATCTCCTGCTTTCTGTGCATAACTGTCCGCAAGATGCAGGGCTTTGGCTGCTTCCTGACTGATATTGATATCGGCAGAGGGATTACCGAGCGTAGCTACATTATTTAGCGCAGTTTGTACTTTGCTTTGCAGTTCACGCAGGTTCGCTCCTGCCTGTTGCAGCAAGCTCACATTCGATGCTTCTTCCATCAAGGTGGACAAGATGTGAATCCCTTCAATGGCAGCATGATCCTTGCTCATTGCCAGAGATTGCGCATCGGAAAGGGTTTGCTGTAAGCGATTAGTAAATTTCTCAAAACGCATTCTTGTTATTCCTCACAACAAATTTTCTACTTGATAAATATATGGGTGCTGGAAATAAAATTTCAAATAATTTTTTTATTTACTTTTCAAAAACTTAATTTAATAATGGACAGAGTTATCAGTATTAATATTGGTATTCCAGGAAAATATTTCAAGTGAGCGAAAGTAGAATTTTTAAAGTGAAGATCAATAATTAATATCTGATTTAATTGACTCTGCTATTTTTCGGCTGGGTAGAAAATAGAGAAAGACTTTTAGTGCGGTTGCAAGCGTCCTAGTAATCGCAATACTGCACTCAAACCATGTTCTGTTTGTATCAAGGATCTTGGCGTTTGCTCATCCAAAAGCTTGTTAGGCGAATTGATAAACTGGCGCATCCAGCTCAAGTCTCCACCAGTCAGACTAAATAATGCCTGATAGATATTGATTAAAGTTATTGCTCTTTTACCTGCGGTAGTATCTGGTTCTAATTCTTTTTGATTTATGATTGACGATAATTCTGCTTTAGATAGATCCAGAACTAATGCAAGCTCAAATTCTTGCAATTGCAACTGTTCAGCGAGATTGAATATTGCTATAGCTAATACTTGGGATTTAGGAATATCCGTTTTATTATTCATTTTTGTCAAATTCTATTGATGAATCTTGTTTTGATTATGCTGCCTTTATCCTTTTCTTGCTATATTGTTTATCATTAAATTTGATCCTTTATTGAAACAATAAATACCCTCACTTGGAGGGCATTTAAAGAGAACAATTAAACGATTATGGTGCCGGATTGGGCTGCTGACGGTGAATCACTTCAATGCCCTGCAAGACTTCTTCAGACAGATTCACGTCAAACGCCTGAATGTTTTCTTTGAGCTGATCCAGATTGGTCGCACCGATAATGGTACTGGTCACGAAGAACTGCTGTTTAATGAAAGCCAGTGACAACTGGGTTAATGTCAGGCCATGCTGCTCAGCCAGTTGTGCATATTGCTCGACGGCCCACTCGCTTTCCGGATTGCTATAACGGCTAAAACGAGAGAATAAAGTCACACGTGCATTGGCTGGACGTGCACCATTGCGGAATTTACCAGTCAGATAACCAAATGCCAGCGGTGAATAAGCCAACAAACCCACACCTTCATATTTGGCAATTTCCGACATGCCAATTTCATAAGTACGATTCAGTAGGCTATATGGATTTTGCACGCTAACAAATTTGGACAGTCCCAGTTTCTCTGCCAGATGCAGGAACTTCATGGTGCCCCAAGGGGTTTCATTCGACAGGCCAATATAACGGATACGACCCTTCTTAATTTCGTCATGCAAAGCCGTCAGGGTTTCTTCCAGATTCGTTACGGCACGATCATCTGCAGCTTCTGCATTGCCATAACCCAGCTTGCCAAAGAAATTAGTCGCACGCTGTGGCCAGTGCAATTGGTACAGATCGATATAATCAGTTTGCAAACGTGACAATGAATTATCAATTGCTGATGCAATTTCCGAAGCCACGAACTTAGTCTGACCATCACGGATATGGCTCCCACCTTGTGACGGACCCGCAATTTTCGAAGCTAAAAACAGTTTGTCACGACCACCGCGTGAAGCAATCCAGTTACCAATAATGCGTTCAGTTGCACCCTGCGTTTCTGCCTTAGGTGGCACTGGATACATTTCTGCGGTATCCCAGAAATATAAACCTTGATCCAAGGCATAGTCTAATTGCTGAAAAGCCTCTTCCTGAGTATTTTGCTCACCAAAAGTCATGGTGCCCAAACAGATTTCTGGCAATAAGATTCCCGTATCCGCCAATGGTCTGAATTGCATAAAAATGTCCTTTAAGTTTATCTGTTATTTATCAAGAGCAAGTGTGCTATAGCCTATCGGAATTATAAGACGGACTTAAATCATCTTTTCTAACAAGCTTGTGCCAATTTGTTATGTTCTAAATCAGGCTGAAATTTTTAATGTCTTGTCCTGAAATAGATT
>NZ_DJBE01000025.1:0-8876 GCF_002429925.1 Acinetobacter sp. UBA5984 | reverse complement strand
TTTCAACTTTTGCCAGTGTTGATCTGTCAGCATGGTACGAGGCATAGCGAATAGTAAAATTGGGTTTGGCGATTTGATTTTACTACTTTGCTATTTTTTAAGCTAAAAGTGTCAACACACCCTAGTTATAGTCTTAAGAAATAAATTATTTATAACTATATATTGAGGGGCGAAAGCTGATGTAAAAAATCCAGCGTCTTGATAAAAGTCTGCTGACTTTCTTTCTTACCCATAAAGAACTGATATTCATGAATCAGCCAGGCTTTAGATTCGGGATAAAAAACTTCTGTTACTGGAACCTGCTGCGCTTTTAGAGCTTTGATAAAAGGCAAGGATTGGGTATCAGTCAGAAAGTCCTTGTTGCCCCCGCTAATGAATACTGGCGGATACGACGGCGTAATATACTGGATTGGAGAAATACGTTTGAGAAACTCGGCATCATTTTTACGATCCCCTGTATAGGCCTGAATCAGGCTATATACCCCCCACTCTACGATCTTCATTTCATCAGGTGCAGTACTGGCAAATGACTCCAGGTCATAAATACCACAGTGCAGAATCAGACCTTTAAGCTGAGAGGGTTGCAGATAAGGCTGAAAATCAGATTGTTTGGCGAAGTCAGGATTTGTTAGAAGCGCAGCATAATGGCTGGCCATATTCGCCCCGGCAGAATCTCCGGCCAGATATAAATTCTGGGCATCAATCTGGTATTCGGCTGCATGTTGAGTAATAAACTCTAAAGCCTGATCAATCTGATGTAACTGACTTGGATAAATCGCTTGAGGTGCAAACTGATATTGAACCGATACCACGTTATAACCTTGCGCAGCCAGAAGTTTAAAATAACCCCGAGCATGTTCTTTGGAACCGGAAATCCAGCCACCACCATGAATCCACACAATAGTTGGTTGAGGGCCGATATTTTCGATATTTTGTGGTTGATACAGATCCAGAGATAGTTTTTGCTGCGGTTCATAGACAATATTCTGATGCACGATGACCGAACCTGGTGAATAGCGATCCATCACCTTTTGCTGCATCCCTGTGGTCAAATTAAAAGCACTCGCAATGACCCGGCTATTCTGTACAGTATTTTGACAGCCTGCCAAAATGATTGAACAGAGCAGCAATAAATGAATGGCAAAAAACCTCAAAACCTTCCCCATAGATCAGCCCAAAAATAAGCCTAGGCAGTTTAAACCATCCCCAGAAAAACAGCGTCATTTATTCTGTTATTTTTGATCAATAAAACCTGAATTCCTAGTTTTTCGCTCTGTTTTTTCTTTAATCAAATCTCTGCTTTCATGTGAAAAATATCTGTAATTTAAAGATTTTTTCCATTTTTCAGCTTTTTGCAATTGCACCCTTGGTTGCACTGTGCTATCAATAAATCAGAGCGTAAAAGACACACAACATGCGGAGAAAAATCATGGCTTACCAACATATTTTAGTCCCAGTAGACGGTTCAGATATTTCCTTTTCTGCAGTTCGACATGCAGCCAAAATTGCCAAGGCATTTGGCAGTAAACTTTCCCTAATCAGCCTGATTGCAGAAGACCCTTTTACCGAAGCTGACTTCTACTACAGTTCAACCATCATGAAAGAGTATTTTGCTCAGGCTCATGCCAATGCAAAAAATGCCCTAAAAGAAGCCACTGCAATTGCAGACAGTGAAGGTATAGAAGCAGATTCCCGCATTGTGACTGGTCTGGTGAATGCCGAACATATTGCTGAGACTGCAGAGGAAACCCAAGCCGATCTGATCGTCATGGGTTCACACGGTCGTAAAGGCTTCCAGAAAATGATTCTGGGCAGCTTTGCACAAGATGTTTTGGGCGCCAGTCAAATTCCGGTGTTAATCGTTAAAAAATAACCTGATTTGCGCATCTTCAAGGTGCGCAATTTTTTCAGGCAGTGTTTCTGTCTGAACCCTTCTACAGTGAACCTCCATTTTCTAAATGACCATTTCACTGCATATTCTAAAAATGAGGAGGCACCATGCAAAACTATGAACATATTCTTGTCGCACTCGATGAATCCTCGATGTCCTATGCTGCAGCTGAACATGCCCGTGAGCTGGCCAAAGCTTTTAGTAGTAAGGTGACATTGGTCAGTATTATTGCCGTAGATCCATTTAAAGGCGTGGACTTTTATAAGGTTGCTCCCGCAGTCACTGACTATTTCATGCAGGCAGAACAACATGCACTGGATCTTTTAAATGAGATCAAGGAAAATTTTGTGCATGATGGTACACAAGTCACGACCAAAATCATTCATGGTATGGCACCTTCTGAAGGAATTCTTCAGGCAGCGCAGGAAGTTCCGACCGATCTGATTATCATGGGATCACATGGCCGCAAAGGTTTGCAAAAACTGATGCTGGGCAGCGTGGCACAGAATGTCCTTTCCCAGTCCGAGATTCCGGTATTGATTGTGAGATCGTAAGACAGACAACAAAAAAGCCTGCTATGCAGGCTTTTTTTAGCGAACTTTTTGATTCAGTTCGTTCAGGAAGAGTTCAGCATCCAGCTGGCTATTAAATACTTTTTTGTATTCTCCAGCTTGCTGAATAGAATACGGTGTATATTGAAGGGAAATTTCAAACAGACCAGTCGCAGCATTTCTGCTGACATGGACCGCAATAATATGCCGAGTATTTAAATAAAAACCATCTTCGATTTTCACCAACATCTTGAATAAGACCTCTAGTATATCAATTTGAAGATTTCTTCATGTTTAATAGAAAAGTATAGTTTTACTTTCCTGTCTAGCCTCTTACTGTAAACCTTTTATGTGGCTGATTTCGCATTATAGGATTTTAAATGTGTTTAAATTCACCATTTAAAATAAGTAAATAATAAAAAGCCGGATCAGATGATCCGGCTTTTTACATAATGATCTTATACGCTTAACATGCTGTTCAATGTCTCAGAGACATTTTTCGATTTCACCTGTGGTTTTAAAGCTTCAAGTTGTGCTTTAACTTCACTGCGTTGTGGTTCAATCAGTGTATACCAGCGTGAAAGCACCTGAAGCAGACGTGAACCGACAATCGGGTTTTTCTGATCCAGATATTTCGCCAGCTCGATATAATGCTGTACACCAAAGCTCCAGGTATTGACCGGATTGGCATTCAAACCGCCACTCACCGCACGGATACGGTTTGGCACTTTCAAGTCATAATCCGCATGCTCAGTGAGTGCTTTAATTGTTTCTGCAGTCGCTTTTGGATGAGCTGCTTGCAGCATGAACCATTGATCCAGTGCCAGTGCTTCATCTTTAAAGCGGTTATAGAAATCATCCAGGAATGCTTTGGCTTGAGGTGCATCATTCCATACCAATACACGCAAGGCACCTAAACGTTCAGACATATTGCCTGTGTTTTGGTATTGCTGCTCTGCCAGAGCAAATGCACTTTCATCACCTTGACGTGCAATCAGCATCAACATGATATTTTTCAGTGCACGCACACCCATCGCCTGAGAGAAATCTGACTGTAGCTCAGGATCCAGACTCAGATAGATTTCTTTAGCTGTTGCTCCAAAGGCACGTGCCAATTTATGCAGCAAGGCATCACGTTTTTCCTGGATCATGGCCGGATTGTAGTCTGTATCAATACGGCTACCCAGGTAACCTTCAGCCGGTACATCAAACAGACGGGAAGCCAATAGCGGATCTTTCTGAATCAGATCAGGCAAGGTATTTAGCATTGCCTCGATATAAATTTCAGAAGGTTGATCATCCAGCAGAATGCGTTCTAATAAAGTCTGGGTCGCCTGCCACTGGTTAAAACCATTGGTTTCATATTGCAACAGGAACGCCAGTTCTTGTTCAGAGTAATCAAAATGAAGATCAACGGGTGCAGAGAAGTTACGCAATAAAGAAACCACCGGCTTGCTGGTTACACCGCTAAACTCGATGGTCGCTTCATCCTGATCAAACAGATACACCCCATCTTTGACGCCATTTTCAAATAAGGCGTCAGAGTTCAGGCTCAGCTGCTCACCGGTATTCGCATCAAACAAGGCCAAAGCCACTGGAATCGAAACAGCTTTCAGATTCGGATATTTCGGATGAGCTTTCAGGCTTTGCTTAAAGCTAAGACGATAAGTTTGTGCATCTGCATCATACTCACCTTTTGCGACCAGTTTCGGTGTACCTGGCTGGTTATACCAAGTCAGGAAGTTTGATAGATCCACACCAGAACCGGCGGTCAATGCAGCTACCCAGTCTTCAACGGTTACGGCCTGACCATCATGACGGCGGAAATACTCATCTGTACCTTGACGGAATTTTTCTTTACCGAGTAAAGTCGCCATCATACGGTTAATTTCCGCACCTTTTTCATACACGGTCGCAGTATAGAAGTTATTAATTTCTACAAAATGATCCGGACGCGGTGGATGCGATAAAGGGCCAGAATCTTCCGGGAACTGATGCGCTTTCAGGACTGCAACATCATCAATACGCTGTACCGCAGCAGACTGTAGATCTTCCGAGAAAGACTGATCACGGAATACAGTCAAACCTTCTTTCAGACACAGCTGGAACCAGTCACGACAAGTAATCCGGTTACCCGTCCAGTTATGGAAATATTCATGGGCAATTACGGACTGTACACGCATGATGGCAGCATCTGTTGTATATTCTTCATCAGCCAATACGCATGAGGTATTGAAGATATTCAGACCTTTGTTTTCCATCGCACCCATGTTAAATGCGCTAGTTGCTACGATCATGTAATTATCGAGGTCGTATGGCAGACCATAATGCTCTTCATCCCAACGCATGGAATGTTTCAACGCTTCCATCGCAATTTTGCATTTTGGAATATCTTTTTCCTCGGCATAGATTTCCAGTGCCACATCACGACCCTCTGATGTGGTATAGCGATCTTTCATTACTGCCAGATCCCCAATGACGCAGGCAAATAAATAGCTCGGCTTTTTGGTTGGATCTTGCCAAAGTGCATAGTGACGGTTTTCATCCACTTCACCCGTCTCAATCAGGTTACCGTTAGCCAGTAGAACTGGATACTTTTTGTCAGCTTCGACACGAGTGGTAAATACAGACAATACATCTGGGCGGTCTGGATAGAACGTAATTTTACGGAAACCTTCCGGTTCGTTCTGAGTTACGAACAGATCTGAACTGGCCTGATACAGACCTTCCAGCATGGTATTGCTTTCTGGATGAATCTTGACGACTGTTTCAATGGTCGCCTGATCTGGAGCATTGCTAATCACCAGTTGCTCAGTATCCAGAATATAATCTGATGCATTTAGTGGCTGACCATTTAACTGGATCGATTGCAGTTCGAGGTCACGACCAAGCAATACCAGATCACCTGCTGTTTGACGCTGCATCTCCAGTTTGCTGCTGACCAGCGTATGATCGTCATAGACTTGAATATTCAGGTCGATTGAATCTACAACAAAAGAAGGTTTTTGATAGTCTTTTAAATAAATGGTTTGATCTGCTTCGATCACCGGATTCGCCGCGATATTCATATAATGTCCTGATCCTTTATTGCACAGCTTCTAAGGCAAAAGATTGTCAATGTATTGATCATACGCCTTGATCTTGAACCTGTCTGTGCGTTTCATTTGTATTGTATATGGGAATAATTACTAATCTTTTCAATTGAGCTACATCAAAATATACGACAATCGCCTTATATTTGCCCGATATCTAAAATCCCCCTCTCTAAAACAACTTAAAGATAGAATAAAAAAAGCCCTCATCTGCACTATATGATTCCTCTATGCATGTTTCCTGCATATGCAAAGTATTATTCCAATATTAAAATTTACTGCCTGAGTTCAGAACAACCTTATCCAATTTAGATGCTGGGCACTGCAAAATCTGGCTTCTAAAAGATTAGGTTCTGGTTAATCTGCGTTCCGAATTTCACTTTAAATGCACAAATGACATGCACCAGTTTGAATGCATTTTGTCTCACCCAACAGCAACGGCAGGATTTAAAGAAAGATATATGCCAAGTTTTCAGCCAATATCATATTTTTTCACATTTTCTTATCTATTTGATTTAAAAATATATAATTTAGGATTAATAGCAATTCCGAAATACTGATTAAAAAATGAGCATGGTTTTTGCTACAGTTTAAGTGTGTTTTCTCCAAGCGCAAAGACTCCAAGAATAACGACAACAAAGAAATTGAGGTGAGCTATGTATTTAAAACAGCATGTGGTACGGATTGAAAATCTTAAAACACTTCAGGTTCTGGATCAGGCCAATATTGATCATAAAGTCATTGCCCTGTTTATGAGTTCTGAAGGCGTTCAGCTACAAGCGCATGAGGTCAGTGCGATTCTGAATACTTATGATGCACTCGGTGGCAAAAAGGTTCCATCCAAAAAAGTGCAGGCGTTGATTCAAGCGAAACATCAAGGAGAGGAAGACGAAACATTACCCTGCCCCGTTTAAAAAACGATGATCCAGTTTTCTTGAATACAGGGCTACTTCGGTAGCTCTGTTTGTTGAAAGGCTCTCTCCTCCTGAAATCTGCTGCATTAAAATATTCTCAAATGACGCGTGACTTTGATGAGCTGTGTATAATCGCAGTTTCTCTTTATTCTGGAGTTGTGCGCAATCATGGTATTCAACGTTCTGCAAAAACAGCTTGATGAAAGTACGCAGTGCCCGCTATGTAAGGCCTCCATGTACTGGATCGAGGCAGAACAGTATGATCAGGACATTACTTATCATGAATGCAGCCACTGCCAGCATCAGCTCTATACCGACCAGAAACATAACTGTTATTGCGATCAGTGTCTGGCTCAGCGTAAACGTATGCTGAAAGAAGTCCGTTTACAGGAAAACCGGAAAATTTATAAAAAGCAGGATCGGCATGAATATGAGCTTAATCAGCTCAGCTTTATTAGCAAACTGTTTCTGCTCTCGATTCTGGATGAACAGGTTCAGGAACATAGCCAGCATCAGGAATATATTGACTGGCATGCCATTAAATATTATTCCATCAGCCCGAATTACCTGTATCAGCATGGTCTGGTCAAAAATCTGCTGAAAGATCAGATTCTAATTCCTAGAGATATTCAACAAGAGAATCAGCAGTACTATATTAATGTACGTCTGGATGGCTATTCTGAGCCAAGCCTGTTCAGTATTACCCAGCAGTTGCGTTTCTGGTTCTATGAAAATCTGAGTAAAGGCGTGCCTTTTAAAAGTGCGGATGAAGTCAAAGATGCATTGTATTGTCTACTGTATCAGGAAGTCATTCAATTCGCACAGTTCTATTGCCGTAGCTGGGGTATCCAGATTGCGGGCAATCAAAGTTTTCAGGCTTTCTGCTATCGCCTGCTCGATGTTTTGGCTGTGGGACAGATTTATTATCTCGTGCAATCGGCCCTCGAATATCTGTATCAGCAGAAAGCTTTAAAACCACGAAATGAAAATTTCATTAATACCAATTTACTGAAAAAGACCCTACAGCAATATCGGGAACGTTCAGTGAATGAAAAATGGGAAACCTCAATTCTGCCTCGTCCACCACAATTGCCTTTGAGCAAAATGAGCAGCATTCTGTTTTTCCGCTTTCTTGGTTATGATGAAAATATTTTCTTCCAGCCGATCTGGCGTTCATGGCAGAAGATTGAACCACGCCTGAAATTTTATTCACAAAAACGCTGTATGCATTGCGGCTCACAAGAGCTTACTGTTGAATATGATGCCAGCGATTATGTCAGCCTGTTATGCCGTAACTGCAAACATCAAGACCATTATTTTACCCGCTAAGAATTTAGCAGCTCTATTCATATTTGAAAGATCAGGATGATGAATACTTCCGTGCAACAATTACAAAATACTCTTCTCGATCAGATCTGTGAAGCCTGGTCATTGCTTCAAGAGCAGCAACCATTGGTGCATGTGATGACCAATGCGGTGGCCAGCAACTATGTGGCCAATATCTTGCTGGCTGCGAATGCTTCGCCCGCTATGATTGATAATCCTTTTGAAGCAGAGAGCTTTGTCAAAATTGCTGGAGCACTCAGTTTAAATTTGGGAACGCCGACTACCGAACAGGTCGAGGCGATGCAGATCGCTGCTAAAACAGCACACAGTATCCAAAAGTCATGGGTACTAGATCCTGTTGGTTATGGAAATGTACTGCATTGGCGTTCAGGTGTTGTTGATCAGCTCATGACCTATCAACCCACAATTTTACGGGGGAATGCTTCAGAAATTGGTGCTTTGGCTGGAAAGAATATCGAGTCTAAAGGCGTCAATAGCACTGTTGATAGCTCAGAAGTTTATCTACAGGCGCAGTCCTTACTTGAACAATGTGAATGTATTGCTATTTCAGGTGAGTCTGATTACATCATTTCCAGAGATTATCCGGTGATTCAGGTTTTAGGCGGTTCATATTTACAGCCGCGCGTCACAGCAACTGGATGTGCCCTAGGCGCACTGATTGCAGCTTATAGTGCAGTCAGTTCTTCTGCGATCGCAGCACTCTCTGCTCATGTACATTTTGCAATCGCCGGTCAATTGGCTTTTGCCAAAGCAGCAACCTTAGGTCATTTTAATGCTGCATTTATCGATGAGATTCATCAATTGAACATAGAAACGATCCGTCAATATGCAGACTTTCGGATTTTGGCAGATTAAGCATCAGTCGGGTGTTTTATAATGAACACATGGAACACCCTATTACACTATTCAACTTATTTTTTAGATAATTAAATTCAGCCTTAATCTGGCAAAAATAATTTTTCAAGCGCTCAAGCTCAGTATTGTGTAAGCTTTGGATGAGCTTTTGTATCTCGAACTTGACTAATATCTTTCAAGATTACGTGAAATACATATTTTACCAATTAGGGTGTGTTGACACTTT
>NZ_DJBE01000067.1:0-11559 GCF_002429925.1 Acinetobacter sp. UBA5984 | reverse complement strand
TGATGAAT
The DNA here is from genome assembly GCF_002429925.1 of Acinetobacter sp. UBA5984. Classification (NCBI taxonomy): domain Bacteria; kingdom Pseudomonadati; phylum Pseudomonadota; class Gammaproteobacteria; order Moraxellales; family Moraxellaceae; genus Acinetobacter; species Acinetobacter sp. UBA5984. The sequence goes on along the minus strand of NZ_DJBE01000067.1, from coordinate 11,551 downwards.
AACGGTGGTTTTTCAAATCAATTATCTGATCATCCTAGGATAAAAATTTGCTGAATTTTAACTTTTATAATCCGACCCGCATTATTTTTGGTGGCGATACAATAGCTAAAATCAATGACTATGTGCCTACAGAAGCAAAAGTATTAATGTTGTTTGGTGGTGAAAGTGCACGTAAGAATGGTACTTTAGCTGAGGTGCGTGAAGCATTAGGTGCAAGAGAAATTCATGAATTTGGCGGAATTGAGCCGAATCCGAGTTATGAAACCCTCATGAAAGCCGTAGAGCTGATTCGAGAACAAAAGATAGATTTCTTGATGGCTGTCGGTGGTGGATCGGTAATTGATGGTACTAAATTTATTGCAGCAGCAGTCAATTATACAGGGGATACATGGGAGATTTTAGAAACCCATGGTACTAAAATTACTCAAGCTTTGCCTTTTGCAAGTGTACTCACCCTTCCGGCAACTGGTTCAGAAATGAATAGCGGTGGGGTAGTCACCAGAAAATCGACCCAAGCCAAGTTGTCATTTAGCAGTCCCTATGTTTTTCCGCAATTTTCCGTACTCGATCCGAATAAAACTTTTAGCTTGCCGACACGCCAGTTAGCTAATGGCGTGGTCGATGCATTTATTCATGTCATGGAACAGTACTTAACTTACCCTGTGAATGCACAAGTACAAGATCGTTTTGCCGAAGGTCTATTGCAAACTTTGATTGAGATTGGGCCGAAAATCTTGGAAGATTCAGCAGATTATGACACGCGTGCGAATTTGATGTGGGCTGCTAGCATGGCACTGAATGGGCTAATTGGAGCTGGTGTACCACAAGATTGGTCAACCCATTTGATTGGACATGAGCTCACGGCTTTACATGGTATTGATCATGCTCGTACCTTGGCGATTGTGTTGCCGGCCAATCTACAAGTGCGTCGTCAAGAGAAGCGAGAAAAATTACTACAGTATGCAGCTCGTGTCTGGCAGATTGTCGAAGGTGATGAAGAACAACGTATTGATACTGCTATTGCTCGTACTCGAGCCTTCTTTGAGGAACTTGGATTGCCGACTCGTCTTAGTGATTATGGGCTGGGGGAGACAGATATTGAGATCATCATTACGCAACTTAAATCACATAATCTTACACAGCTAGGCGAACATAAAAATGTTTCATTAGAGATCAGTCGCCAAATTCTCGAGATGAGCATCTAAGCTAAATGCGCGTATCTGGCATGCTCTGACCCTGTAACAATGCTCCTCAATCATGAAAATTATCGGAGAAATAACATGAAAATTTTAATCGTTTTAACCTCACATGATCAACTTGGCAATACTGGTAAGAAAACAGGTTTCTGGCTAGAGGAACTTGCTGCACCGTATTACACCTTTATTGACTCTGGTGCTGAAGTTACGCTGGCGTCGCCTCAAGGTGGGCAGCCACCACTAGATCCGAAAAGTAATTTAGCCGATGCTCAAACTGAAACCACTCATCGTTTTGAAGCAGATCCAACTGCAATGCAAGCATTGGCACAGACGCATAAACTTAGCGAAATTTCTGTAGCTGATTATGATGCAGTGTTTTATCCAGGCGGGCATGGCCCATTGTGGGATTTAGCAGAAGATCCGATTTCAATTTCTCTGATTGAACAGGCGATTCAGTCTGGCAAACCTGTTGCAGCAGTGTGTCATGCCCCGGGTGTTCTTCGTCATGTGAAAGCGAGTAATGGAGCGCCTTTAGTTAGCGGTAAATTAGTGACTGGTTTCACCAATACTGAGGAGGCCGCTGTAGGTTTGACTGAAATTGTACCATTTTTAGTCGAAGACATGCTTAAAGAAAACGGTGGTCATTATTCTAAAGTGGATGATTGGCAAGTATATGTTCAAGTAGATGGCTTGCTGGTTACTGGACAAAATCCAGCCTCTTCTGCTGCAACCGCTACAGCATTACTTCAATTGTTGAAATAAAGAGTAGCTAGTGTCTGTTGTGGTGCTTAGCAGTGAATAAAACTTCTGACTTTGAGCAACTGGCTCAATAAGCAAAATAACCCTCATTTAATGGTGAAGGGCCTGAGTGAATAGCTTTTCTTCCTTTATTTTTCTATATACAGGAAGGAAGGGTATTTTTTTAGTTTAGATCAATTTAGTCATGATTACTTGGATACAATGACATGAAGACCAGCAAACTTTTTCAAAACTTAAGCTTAGGCCCTTATGTTTTACAAAACCGTATTGTATTGCCACCATTAACGCGGTCGCGCAGTACTCAGCCAGGGAATATTCCAAATGACTTAATGGCAACCTATTATCAACAGCGTGCCGGGGCAGGATTTATGGTCACCGAAGGTACGCAAATCGAGCCACGTGGTCAAGGCTATGCTTGGACTCCTGGTATTTACAGCCCTGAACAGATTGCTGGATGGCGTAAAGTGACGGAAGCAGTGCATGCTAAAGGAGGCATTATTTTTGCACAGCTTTGGCATGTTGGGCGTGTTTCACATACATCTTTGCAACCCGATCATGCATTACCGGTCGCGCCCTCGGCTATTAGGGCTGATAGTAATGTTAAAGTCTTTATTGAGACCGGGCCCAATGCAGGGACCTTGGCTGATCCTTCCATGCCACGTGCTTTAAGCAATGCAGAGGTTAAAGAATTAGTGCAACTCTATGCTCAAGCAGCACGCAATGCCTTGGCTGCTGGTTTTGATGGGGTTGAAATTCATTGTGCAAATGGTTATTTGGTAAATCAATTTATCTCTGCACATAGTAACCACCGTGAAGATGAATATGGTGGATCACTAAACAATCGTTTGCGTTTTTTACGTGAAGTAGTAGAGGCAGTTGCTGAGGTGGTTGGTGCAGATCGTTTAGGAGTGCGTTTTGCCCCGCTATTTGAAAGTACAGAGGAAGATCGTGTTTACATAGGGTTGGTTGAAGATGATCCACATGTGACTTATATTGAAGCCATAAAAATACTTGAAGAAGTTGGGATTGCCTATTTATCGATTGCAGAAGCTGATTGGGATAATGCACCAGAACTTCCTCATGATTTTCGTAGAGATGTCAGAGACACTTTCAGTGGTCGGATTATTTATGCAGGTCGATATACGGCAGAAAGAGGGACTCGAATTTTAGAGGCAGGACTGGCCGATTTAATTGCATTTGGACGCCCATTTATTGCGAATCCAGATTTACCCGATCGCATCGTTAATGGCTGGCCGTTGAATACAGTAGATGCAAGCACTATGTATGGTGGGACGGAAAAAGGCTATATTGATTATCCAGCTTACGCAGATTAATCTCGACTAAGTGAGTTATTTTGCCAACCACAAAGGTTGGCAAAATAAGGGCTTAGGATTGCTGTTGCCAGCACAATTTCTTGTTAAAACAAATTCTTAAAATTTTTTAGCTGTGTAATGAGCCAACCTGCCAGTGGGAAAGAAATCAGTTGCGTTACTGGCACTAATACTATGACTTCAATCAACACCATCATCGGGAAACTTTGATGCTGAGTAATTGGCTTTAATAAAGTGAGTACTAGTAATAGTGTGGGATATAAGCCTAAATATCCGACTAAAATACGAGTCATGAGGGCTTTAGAAGGAGAATTCATTGCACGCTATACTCATGGATTGTAAATCGATCTAATAGCAATACATGAATAAGTAATCATTGGGTTGCTATCATAAACCATTAATTATGTTGTTGATATTTAATTTAATTTTTATGAATCTTCACTTTTTAATAGAAATTTAGTTGCTCTCAGAGCTTGATGTAATGGCGTTTTATCTTTTTGCAACTTACTCAGTAATGCTGCACCTAACCACATTTGGTAAAGTACTTGTGCCAACGTCGAGGCCTCAGTATCTGCTTGGATAGACTGATCCTGTTTTCCCAAATCAATTAAAGCAGCAATCCGTTGGATTACATCATCGACGCCAGCGGACATAATGGAGCGCATATCTTCAGATAGATCGGCAACTTCTGCGGCAAGTTTCACAATTAAACAGCTATCCGCCCAACCACACTGTGTTTCAGGATCTTCTATCCATAAATTAAAATACTCAATCAGCTTTTGATAAGGGGATTTATCACTACGCCATACATCATTTAAACGGACTTGGTAATTATCTACATAATGCTGTACCAATTCACATCCGAAAGCTTCCTTGGATTGGAAATAATGATAAAACGAGCCTTTGGGGATCTCACAGCTCTGTAAAATTTCCTGTAATCCTACACCAGTAAAACCTTTATGCAAAATCAGGTCTGAACTGGTGTTAAGAATGTGTAAGCGCTTCGCTTCAGACTTTTTAATAGGAGTAGGCTTCATATTAATTATTTACTCTATTGTAAAAAATAGACCAGTCGTATTGTTTTTTATTATAACTCATCTACAATGGATGTAAAGAAATTTTAATCATAATTTTTGATTGTGAAGAGAAATACTTCTAAATAAAACATGGAGTTATATGTGTGAAAACAGTTATTAATCAACGTATCGTTTTAGCTCAACGGCCAGTCGGTGAGCCAAAACACAGCGATTTTCGTATTGAGCAAGTTGAGCTCAATGAACTTAAACAAGGCGAAATGTTGTTAAAGACCATTTACTTGTCACTCGATCCTTATATGCGTGGTCGCATGAGTGATGCTCCTTCATATGCAGCACCGGTTGAAATTGGCGAAGTGATGGTCGGTGGAACAGTCAGTCAAGTGGTAGCCTCTAAAAACCCAAAATTCAAAGAAGGCGAGTGGGTTCTTTCAGGAAATGGCTGGCAGGGATACGCAATTTCTAATGGGACTGCATGTCAAAGCTTAGGTATGCAACCTGAACATCCATCTTGGGCACTGGGTATTTTGGGAATGCCAGGATTTACTGCTTATATGGGGCTGTTGGACATTAGTCAGCCTAAAGCCGGTGAAACTTTAGTCGTTGCAGCTGCAACGGGACCTGTTGGTGCTACGGTTGGACAGATTGGCAAAATTAAAGGTTGTCGCGTGGTTGGCATCGCAGGTGGGTCTGAAAAATGTCGTTATGCAGTAGAAGAGCTCGGTTTCGATGCTTGTATCAATCATCATGATGAAAATTTTGCAGAACAATTACAACAAGCAGTTCCCAACGGTATTGATATTTATTATGAGAATGTAGGGGGTAAAGTGTTTGATGCGGTATGGCCATTGCTTAACTCTGCGGCACGTGTACCGGTGTGTGGTGTGGTTTCCCAGTATAACGCTACCGAGCAAGCACAAGGGCCAGACCGTTTACCGGGCTTTATTTCCACCCTTTTAAAAAAGCGTATTCGCATGCAAGGCTTTATTATTTTTGATGACTATGGCAGTCAGTATCCGGAATTCTATCAGCAAATGTCTGAATGGTTGAAAGACGGAAAAATCAAATATAAAGAGCATATGGTGCAAGGTTTAGATAACACGATCAATGCTTTCAATGGTATGTTGAAAGGCGAAAACTTTGGCAAAGTCGTTGTAAAAATTTAAAAAAATAGGAATTATCATGATTACACTACATCATTTAGATCAGTCACGTTCTTTTCGCATTTTGTGGTTACTTGAAGAAATCAAGCAGCCTTATGAGCTGAAACGCTATTATCGTGACTCAAACACGCATTTGGCCCCTGACTCTTTAAAAACCATCCATCCTTTAGGGAAATCTCCAGTATTGGAATGGGATGGCAAAGTTATTGCAGAGTCAGGCGCAATCATTGAGTTATTAATTCAGAAACTTGCGCCGCATTTAGCACCAGATATGGATGAACCTACCTATGTCGATTATCTACAGTGGATTCATTTCTCAGAAAGCTCGGCCATGCTGCCATTTTTGTTAAAAACGTTTAATGCGATAGAAACCAAGCAGGGTACGAAGTTGGTATTTCTAGAAAATTATACTCAAGTTGAGTTCGATAAAGTATTTAGCTATTTAAATGAATATTTAAAAGATAAAGAATTTCTAGTGGCAGACCGTTTAACCGGTGCTGACTTTATGATGGGCTTTGGACTACATGCTTTAGTTTATCATATGGGACAAGGTGAAAATTATCCGCATATCCAACGTTATGTAGCAGGTTTAAGCCAACTACCTAGCTGGCAAGCCGCAGTACAAATTGAACAAAATGGTGTGAAAAGTCAAAAATAGCAAGATTGTTTTTTTAAGGCAATTGAGAAAAAGAATCATGATTGACAAGTACATCTGGTTATAAAATAAGCTGACATTTAGTTAAAGTAAACGCCTAATGAATTTCATCGGGCGTTCTTTATTTTAAAGATAAGGAATTACCATTATTTAAGACAAGTTTCGCCTATTCTTTCACTGCAAATTCCTATCAAAAGGGCTTGAATATCACGTTGGTTACGTTGAAAGATATAATCAACTTTTGAAAGAAAAGTGACTAACGCACGGCAAGATTAAATTATTCCTCGGGGGATTGAACAAGTGATCTACATCATTTTACTAACATAAACACATATACGTAAAAATCACGCCCCAGTTTAACTGGCAATAGTTTTTGAACCCTTGTATAAAAGCTTAAACGAATCTAGCAAGTCTTTATTTAATGTCAATACTCATCCAGTATTGAGGTTTTTTATCTTTTCTTGCCTGTGATCTAGGTTGTAATACTCTAATTTCATACTCACCTGAAGCAGGTAAAATATAAAGACCATTATTATCAAGCTCTGGAGAATATTCTCCAAGATTGCAATATCAATATGCTTTTGTCTTCTACAAAGCGTGGTGTACGAATATCACTGATATTCGGGGCTGCTCATCCGCAAAGTTTAATCATACTTTGCACAAAGCCTGTGACCATACGTAAAGACAGACGGAATAAGGATTTAATCATTAAGCAGCATTGGATGGCTGCGTCGGAGTAGATTTGATTTCGTCCTAGTTTGCCTTTTGATGGAGCATACCATTGCGTAGCAGGATCAAACCAAATGGCAATGTTTCCGCAATGAATGCGTGCTCTGTTATATGCGGACCAATTGGTTGTGCGGTAAATTTTATGTGTATGCTTCTTCATTTGAAAATTATATTGCTGAAAAAGCCCTTAAGAACATCTTTGTGCAACAAAGCCGTTCGAGATTGTTATGATCTTTTTTGACGGAGAACAAATTTTCCCTGATCAAGCAAATAACTTTAAAATTTTCTTAATGAGCAAGATGGCCAATACTTATTAGAAGAAAAATCTTTTGTTTATGATGCTGAAAATGATCAATTTCTAGAATCTGATATACAGGCATTTTATTCTCTTTCGTCTGCAATTCCAGACTAGCAAGACCCGCCTTTTAAAGGCAGTTTTCCTATGTAATAACATGATAAATCAGAATTAGGATTGTAAATTTTTCACCCACCGAATTTTTTGTGCCAGCTGTTATAATGCGCCAAATTGCTGCCAAGTCTCATCATTATGTAAAGAGTCATAATAATTTTGCAGTTCTACTAAATCATAATATTGAATATAAGCTAATAGTAATAGGCCGAGGATCAGTCCAACTTTAAGACAACTAAGTCTATTTGGCTTTCTATATAAATTATCTATTCCAAAGGCAGTTAAAATTAAAGCAGGAACCAATACAATTGTTTTTAAATGGTTTAGAAAGTGAATTCCATGTGTATACAATAACCCAATAATAAGCAAAACTAACCCTAAACTGGTGTAAATACGGTCATGCAGAGAAGTGCGTAACGCGAAATTACATTGAAAAGCTAAAATAAAAGTTGCAAATAAATAAAAACCAGTTCCACCAATAATGAACGTATAAATTGCATTGAATAGGCAATAAGCCAACAGCACTGATAGTACGAAAGAATAGAGTTTGGTATAGAGAATATGTGAAAAGGGGAAAATCTGTTTCATAATTTGCTCTATTGAAAACTCACATCATATTAAAAGAAGATTTGAAGCTTAACATGCTATTCACTTTTTGCCACTGTGGCATGTTTTTTTAGTGTTGGAGATGGCTTGAATAAATGTCGCGTACGAGTAAAGCTTAGAACACAGATTATTAAACACAGCGTCCCTCCAATAAGTACTGCTGACACCACAGAAAAATAGCGCGTCATCAGGCTCATGTGTAGGGCACCGAGCTGATTGCCTGAAGTGACTAATATGCCATTTAAAGCCGCTACACGCCCTAATAGTGCTTTTGGGGGGAGTTGCTGTAATAAAGTTTGTCGAATGACCATGCTGATGCTATCAAAGGCACCGATTAAAACAAGGAAGAAGACTGAGAGCCAAACATGGGAGGATAGTGCAAAGGCTAAAGTACACAAAGCAATTGCAAAACTACTATAGAGCATATTTCTCCATGCATTTTGCATCGGAGAATAACAGGTCAACATCAACATCATGATACAGGCGCCAATAGCTGGTGCAGCTCTGAGTATACCTAAGCCTTCAACACCAAGATGCAGGATATCGTGTGCAAAAATAGGCAGTAAGATAATGACACTACAAAAAAGCATGGCGCCGAGATCCAGCAACATACTCCAAAACATTAGTGGATGTTTAAAAATAAACAAATAGGCTTCTTTCAAACTTTTGCTTAAATGCTGTTTATGGGGGCTAGGGAATTGACGAGGACTTAATCCGAATAAGCAGATGCTACCCACGCAACACAAGAAAAAAACAATAAAGAAGGTTTTTTCAAGCCCAAGTTGGCCGAGTAAAAGTCCTGCGCATAAAGGTGCTAAAATGCCGCCTATTTGCCAAATGAGCGCGGTCCATGTGGCTGCATTGCTATAGGCTGACTCGGGGGTTAGAAAAGGGCGTAATGAATTAAATGATGGGCTGTAAATGCCTCTAAGTATGCCTAAGCAAAAGATGAGGCTATAAATGCCGCATAAAAGTGTATTTTGTTGAATGTGCTGTTGTTGATACTGAGAAAAAAGAACAATAAATAATAATGGAATTAAAGTGCTACAGCTAAAACTCCACTGCACAATTTTTTGTCGGTTATAGCGATCAGCCCAGTCGCCACTGATCAGGGAGAGGCAAATAAAGGGGAGTAACTCAATTAAGGCAATCATGCCAAGGCTGAGTGGATTTTGAGTGAGTTGATAGATACTATAGGCAATGACGACTTCTTGAATCATGATGGTTAGAATTAAGCACAACTGATTGACACTCAGAAGTGAAAAATCACGTGAACGAAAAGCCAAAAAAGCATCGGAATGGAAAAGCGACATAAATAGAATAGTTTCAAATATGAATTAAAAAAGGATGGCGCAAAGTCCATCCTTTTTAGGGTTTAAAGCAGATTACTGTGCTTTTGCTACCGCAATAGTTTCGTCATTTGCAGCTTTAGCCATAGGTGTATATTTCAAACCAAGGGTTGTGCTGGTGTATTGGCGAACTTGGTCAAGAAGCACAGGATTAGTGCTGAGTTCTTGTTGGTACGATTTTACAATTTCATGTAATTTCGGATTCCATTTACCTGCTACTTGCTGAGGGAATGCTTTTTCAAGCAAGCTCAACATAATATAAGGGGAAGTTGAAGCACCAGGAGACGCACCTAATAGGGCAGTCACAGCACCATCTTGTGATGCAAAAATCTCGGTACCAAATTGCAAGCTTGCAGGTTTGCCTGGTTCTTTCTTAATGATTTGAACACGTTGACCACCTTGATTCATGCGCCAGTCTTCTGGTTTTGCATCAGGATAGTATTTTTTCAACTCATTAAAACGGTCTTCATCGGTCATCATGACTTGGCTAACTAAATATTTCACCAAATCAAGATTTTCCATACCTACAGCGGTCATTGGTAAAACGTTGTTCTTAGTGGTTGATTTCAATAAATCAAGCTGAGAACCTTGTTTTAAGAACTTGTTTGAATAAGTTGCAAATGGACCAAACAACACATATTTTTTACCGTCGATATAACGTGTATCAATATGTGGAACAGACATTGGCGGTGCGCCTAATTCAGCACGACCATAAACTTTTGCAGTATGACCTTCAGTGACTTTTGGGTTGTCGGTCATTAAGAACACGCCACCTACAGGGAAGCCAGCATATTGCTTCGCTTCTGGTAAGCCTGTCATTTGTAAAAGTTTAACCGCTGCACCGCCTGCACCAATAAAGACAAATCGCGTTTTCACGTGATCTGTTTTCCCTGTAGTGAGGTTTTTAAATGCAACAGTCCACGTTTTATCATCGTTTTGGCTAATGCCAGTCACTTCAGTCGATGTTTGTAACTGGAAATTAGGTTGTTTTTTAAGGTGATCGACCAATTGAGTGGTGATTGAACCATAGTTCACATCCGAACCTACATCCATGCGTGTTGCAGCTACTTTTTGTGCAGCATCACGGCCATTCATCACCAATGGTGCCCATTGTTTAATTTCAGCAGGATTCTCAGAGAATTTCATGCCATAAAACATTGGGTTTTTAACCATTGCAGCGTAACGTTTTTCGAGGAAATTCACGTTATCACCCCAAACGAAAGCAATATGCGGTACAGGGTTGATGAAACTATTTGGTCGTCCCAAAACACCTTCTTTGACTTGATAAGACCAGAACTGTTTTGCAACTTCAAATTGTTCAGCCACTTTTACAGCTTTGGTAATGTCCATTTTCCCATCTTTTTCAGAGGTGTAGTTCATTTCCATAAAGCCAGAGTGACCTGTGCCAGCATTATTGAAGCCGTTAGAGCTTTCTTGTGCAACTTTGTCTAGGCGTTCATACATGCGAATTTGCCAGTTTGGCTCAAGTTCACTAAGATATGTGCCTAGGGTTGCACTCATGATGCCACCACCAACTAAGACTGCGTCAACGACAGGCTCATTGCTGGTGTTTTGAATTTTCTTAGACGCGATAGGTCTAAATAAAAAGATTAGTGCTGCAATAATAAGCAGAACGATGAATACCAATAGGTATTTTAAAAATTTGTTCATGCGATTATGACCATGGAGGGCAGGTTTGGATCGCTTTATAGCGAAGACAAGAATAACAATTATGGTGATAGGAACACTTGTAAAGAATTAGCTTAGAGAATTGAAGTAATACTCAAAATTACAAGTATGCAAAGATTAACGTTCGAAGCTATCACACATTTTTGATTGATGGATATTTTAGACTAAATATGTATTGACTTAGTAATTTTTATTGTAAATGAACATAATTAAAATATAAATACCAATGATGTTTATTCTTGTTTATTGGTTTTTATTTTAATTCAATATCTGGTTTAAAAAAAATCAGATGTTGAATATTTATACAAATACTCAGTAATTTATTAAAAAGAAGCTTATAACTTGTTTCAAGGTTACTTTCCAACGGCTTTATTGCACAAATATTTGAAAGGCAAAGCGCCCCTAATTGAGCCAAATTTAAGGCGTAACTTGGGTAAGTGGTCGACCTAATTCCGTAAATCTATTAAGGACTGCTACACGTGCATGAAGCTCATTGACTTGGCTATCAAAACTTCTTGTACTGAGTTTATCTCCTAATAATTTAATGCAGCGCATCTTAGTTTCAACTAAACTTCGCCGATGATAGCCTGACCATTTTTCCATAGTGTCTACCTGAGATACCGTCTTGGTA
>NZ_DJBE01000015.1:0-19635 GCF_002429925.1 Acinetobacter sp. UBA5984 | reverse complement strand
ATAGGTTTGTGCAACAAAGCCGTTCAGTTTTATTTTTGCTAGGAGATTCAGAAGCTAAGTATTTAATCTTTTATTTTTGAATATTTAATACTCAATAGATGATCGTAAAGTCAGGAGTTTACTCTATGAATAAATGTATAAAATTACTCGCCAAAAAAAAATTAAGTATTACTTTTCTAGAGAGTGCATCAGCAGGTTACCTGGCTTACCGATTCTCCCAAAATAAATATTCTGGCGATATTTTATATGGCGGACTGGTGTGTTATGACATGGGTGTCAAAGAGAATATTTTAAAAATCAAACCTGAATTTATTAAAAAATATACCCCGGAATCTATGGAAGTCACTCAGGAAATGGTCAGAAAAGCCAAGAAAATGTTTTATTCTGATATTTATATTGCCTGTACAGGACTATTAAAAAGAGGTGGGACAGAAATCAAAGAAAAGCCAGTAGGAACTTTTTTTTATGTGATTTCTTATAAGGATGAGCTCTATAGTTTCCGCTTTCTTTGCAGAGGAAAACCGAGAGAGAAATTAAAAAAACTGGCGAGAAATATTAATCTGAGCTTAATCGAAATCCTTGAAGGCAGTCGAGACAAGAAAAATAAGTAAATCGCTATTTATTTAGCTCTTGATGGTCGCTCATACACTGATCATGAAAATGATCTGCTATAAAAAAATCCCAGCCGAAGCCGGGATTTTTTATATTTAATTGGTCGATTAATAAGGATAGTTAGGAACAGGACCGTTCACTGGAATGGTGAGCCATTGCCCTGTTGCCAAGCGATTTGAACCGCCATCCGGTTGCGCATAGAAATACAAAGGTGCGGTAGGCAGATTAAGCATAGCGACTGAAGCATGGGCGGTTGCAGTGACAGGCAAGCCATAAAGTGCATAAAAATCTTTTAGGTCATAGCCCATGATTTTTGAACTGAGCACATAAATCAGGTCAGGGCGGCTCATGCTTTTCGCATTAAAGGCGCCTAGTCCCAGTTTATTCTTATCTGCTTGAGATGTTTTACTTAAATCAATCTGATTATATAAACGTTGTGCCGTATTCAGTAAGCGTATAAATTCAAATACACCCTGAAGATCAGATCGCGATTTACCTTGATGTAAACGGGTATAGTTCATGGCCATCTGGATATGGAATGCCTGCATCGATACATGATAACCATCTTGCCATAAGCGTTTTTCCATTGCAGCACGTTGTGCTTCACCTGACAGACCAAGGCTTCGTGTATCTTTGATATTGGCATATAAAGTTGGATGACGGAAATTGCTACCATTACTGTCCTGAGCATATAGATGATATTTACTCATCATGCTTAAACCCGCCAGAATGTTGTTATTACATTCCACTACGCAGCCAATAGTTTTTCCGGTTTCAGTGGAAGGGAATACCATGGTTAAGATATCCTGAACAGTATTATCTCCCAGTTCATGTACCCAGCCCCAACCGGTATCAATGCCAGTTGAACCATCTGATGGATTTCCTGAGCACAGGAAGCCACAGGTCGCAATCCAGCCCACAAAATGCTGAACATTCGGAGCACGATGAATTGTGCCGGTACAATCCCAGCCTAATTCATTACAACGCTGTGCCGTACTGCTATCCAGCGGCATATTGTTATAACCGTTGGCAATGTGGTTACTGTCAAAGATTACGCCCTTAATCTGATCCACATAGGTACGTGCTGATCGATCACCAATGGCTTTTAAGGCATAGTCATTGGTCTGCTGAATTTCACCACCAACGAATTTAAAAGTGTTCCAGCCGAAGTTCCTACTTTGCAGGATGTTGGTTGCTTCACTAATATCCGCTTCATTGATCGTTTGAGTAAAATCATAATGTGCATATTTTGCTTCGCCTTTGATTTTTAAGGTCACCACAGAGCCTGCTTTGGCATTGCTGTAATTCAACAATGGTCCACCGAACGGGCTGATAAAATCATTGCTTTGGCCGGCATCTAATTTCACGGCGAAACTATTGGGGCGGCGAGGACGTTTATAGCCGCCATCATCAAAGGGATTGCCCCAGGCACGTAAATAGCTGGTCTGGACTGAAAGCTGCGCACCTTGAGCATCAACAATCTCAATACTGACAGGCTTGCCCGGGATGCTGGCACGACCAATTGCGGTAATTCCGCTGCCTTGCGGAATGGTCACAGTAATGGTTTCGGCTTGCGCACTGACAGCCATGTTTTGTGCAGAGGCTGGCATATAATCACCGGCACCATTTGGATTCACCAATGTGGTTTTGCGTTTATAGTCCGTCCAGGAGTCGCTGGCATAAGTACGCATAAAAGTCAGAGCATCACTATTTTTCGACAGTCCGCTGTAATTCACGCCTGGACGCCAGAGATCTGCCAATAACACCAAAGCTTTTAGAATCTGATTATTATTTTTTGTGCTGAATGCAGTGATTCCCTGTGCATTTAAATTTTGTAAATTGGTAGAAGCTTTATTGATGGTTTGAATCAACGAATTATTGGGATTTAAATCACCTAGACCTGCTGCACTTGGTGACTTGAAATATTCCAGCATTTGGATCGTACTATCGATGTCATTCACTTTATTCCATTGATCTGTGATGGAACGTCCTGAAGACATGAGTAAAGTATCTTGGCCACGCCAGTAGTTATTATTGGTCTCAATCTTCAATGCCGAAAAGATTTTTTCCATCGGTGTAGTGACGTTATAACCCATTGCCTAGAAATATATTGGCTTACCTGCCTCCAGATATTCCTGAATCAAGCTGGATTCAAAATTATTGGTGCCGATATTACTGCCTAAAATCATCAGGTCAGCATCTTTCCAGCAGGTATTGGTTTGATCCAGTACATTACATTGTAGAAAAGTAACTTTAACCCCTAAGTGCTGGACAAAATAATTCTCTATCATGCTCAGGTTGGTTTGTGCCAGACCATTCACGGTAAGTTTCAGTTCTTGTTTAGGCTGTGCTTGTGTTTTCCCAGTTAATAGCCAACGAAAACCATTATTGAGCACGGGTGCAAAATCTACCATGTCAGGATTATTCGCTGAGATCCCCCCAGCATATTCTGGCCAAAAGCCAGCGCACGGCCTTTACCGATTTGTGATGCGACTCCCAGACCACAGCCTTTATTCGCCTGCTGACTTAAATTCCAGCCACAGGCTTGATCTGAAACTGCGATTGGCAAAGCCGCGCTTAAATCATAGGGATAAAGATTAATCGAAGCAGTTGGCGTAAATTGCAGTTGAGGTTGCAAAACTTTGCCATTCGAACTGGTATAGAGTGAGGTAATTAAACCCTTTTGCCATGTTTGTTGTTGCTTGGCGAGCTGCAAGGCCCAGTCTAACAATATAGCGGAATCTTGCTGAATCAAGGGTCGGGCATCACCTGTACTCAATGCCTTATTAATCCGGGTGGTTGTTGGCGTTTGTGGATTTAAAGGTGGTGTACTGCCATCAGGTGTTTCTACAGGTGAGGGGGATGATTCCTCGTTATCAGGTGGATTATTTGTTGATGGTGGATTAACAGCAGAATCTGGTGTTTCTGCAGGAGAAGATGTTCCGCTACTGCCACCTCCACCACAGGCAATCAGACTGATCGATAGCGATAAGGTCAGTAAGGCTGTTCTCAACCTCAAATAATTTCTTTCCACAATTTTCCCCAAGGTATAACCAAAAAGACGACATTATTTTTAAAGTTGTCGTAAATATCAGATGAGAATTATAGAAGTAAGTAGTGATAAAATAGAACTAATATTTAATTTAAGTATATGTTTTTTAATGATAAATAATTATTGAAAATAATTTTAAATGTGATGCGGATTGAGTTAATTTTTATTTGTTTTAATTAGGCCGCAGTTTAAAAATAGCCTCGACCCGAGCTGAAATTTCATGTTCTATCAGTTTTGACTTCGAACTTGAGCAGGGCCAGCGCAATTCTTTCTACATGTTGATAAGCAGGTTGCTCTAACTCTTCACCAAAAATATCCGGATCAATTTCCTCATAAGAACAGTCAATATTTTGATGCTGCTTCATCAAAGCTTCCAGATGCTGCAAGAAGCGATTGCCATCCTGACAAATAGTGACGCCAGTATATAAAAATAGACGTCCATCTGGACTGAGTCGCTGTAAACCCTGTTTAATAATCTTAAAAGACAATTCATTGCCATTCAGTTCATTGCCACCATGACGGTATTGCCGTTGATCTGGATCAACTAAATAAGGGGGATTGGCAAAAATCAGGTCAAACTGACCTTCAAGACCAGAAAATAAATTACTCTGCACAGGATGAATCGAATTAAAACCTGAAAAATCGATATTAATCTGGCTATAGAGAAGAGCTTTCGGATTCAGATCTGCGACAAAGATTTCCTCATGATCTGGAAAATGTTTAGCCATATGAATTGCAACAGCAGAAGTGCCACAGCATATTTCAGCCGCCCGCTTAAAAGAATTGGCCTGGCAAGATAAATACTGCTTTAAATGATAGGCAAAACGGTAAGTATCAGGACCAAAAAAAACAGCGTCCTGTTGGGTTGTAGGAAAGGCTGAATGAATAAATAATTCGTCTTCGAGTGATGCGACTCTGACCAGACTTTTATATGCATTATTCTTAACTTCTAGAAGCTGATGTTCTAACAATAATGAAAAAAGAACAGGATCAAGATCGGTAATTGTAAATTCCAGATTCCAACCAAAGATATCCTGTAGAGTTTTATATTTATTTTTTTCGCTTCTTTTGCGATCCAGAATCCGTTGATGGGAAAGTGGGGTAATGGCGGTAAACTGATATTGCTTCTGTTTTAAAAAATTTAATAGAAAGTGCAGAGCTTGTTGCTGGCTATTTTGAATTTCTAAAATCTGGTTCATTAGATGTGCTCTTCGGTTTATTTAGAATAAATGAAAAGGTGCATACACCTGTTTTAACCTATACAAGATAATGACCAGAACAGCTATTCGCTATATTGATCCAATCAAAATGGATCTGATTAATCTTCGCCCAAAATTTGCTGTTGTTCGGTAAAAAACTGATGTGAATTGGTTTAATTTGTATAGCAGTATTTTGAAGTTCAAATTCTTATAAAGAATGAATCACTTTTATTTTTATATGTTTTCCATAAAAATGCCGACTGATCAAAATGATGAGTCGGCATAGACTGAATATAAATAGAAGTTTTAATGAGCAGCTTCTGGTAAATCAAACCAGATCACTTGTGCATCTTCAATTGCTTTAATTTCTGCGTCATCCATAAAGGCAATCGCACCACCAGCTTCAACTGTATATTCTGCAATTTGTACTGAGCCAGAAATCACATGTACATAATTGATATGCTGGGTTGCCTTAATATCTAGACTTTGACCTTGATGGATCACGGCTGTTTTGACTTCCGCATTTTGACGAATGTGCATAGGTGCATTGTCATTCGGTCCACAGATTAAATGCCATTGATTCGGTTGTTCTTTAGCATCCAGACGAATTTGCTGATAATTCGGCTGAGCATCACGTTCATTCGGAATGATCCAGATTTGCAGAAGATGCACCTGTTCATCGCCCTGGTTCATTTCACTATGACGTACACCGGTTCCGGCACTCATCAATTGCCATTCACCTGCTGCAATACCGCCATGATTGCCCATACTGTCCTGATGAGTAATCGTACCTTTCAATACACAGGTCAGGATTTCCATATTGTCATGCGGATGGGTACCAAAGCCCTGATGTGCATCAATCAGATCATCATTAATAACGCGTAATGCACTCACGCCCATATAGTTCGGATTGTACCAGTTGCCAAATGAGAAGCTGTGTTTAGACTCCAGCCAGCCCATTTTTACATGACCACGATTTTCACTGGGATGTAGAAAAGCTTTCATGAATTTATCTCACTTTAATTTTTAACTTGAGATCATCATAACGTTGTTTTAATTCTTAAAAAATTATAAACAGGCGACAGATCATTGCATTTTTGCAACGATGTAAGAGAAAGCAGGTATAAAAAAGCCCACTCGTAAGCAGGCTTAAGTATTTAAATAAAGATTATTCAAGGAAACGGACAGTTACACCTGATTTCACTTTACGGCCTAAATCATTCGCATCCCAGTTAGTCAGACGGATACAACCGTGTGATGCAGTTTT
This sequence comes from Acinetobacter sp. UBA5984, assembly GCF_002429925.1. Classification (NCBI taxonomy): domain Bacteria; kingdom Pseudomonadati; phylum Pseudomonadota; class Gammaproteobacteria; order Moraxellales; family Moraxellaceae; genus Acinetobacter; species Acinetobacter sp. UBA5984. The sequence continues at coordinate 13,505 of NZ_DJBE01000015.1, read as the reverse complement.
AGAGATTGCAGATGGATTCGGTGTACCGTGAATACCAAATGATTTTTTGCTTAAACCAATCCAGATATTACCTACAGGACCGTTTGGACCAGGTGGTAAAGAAAGTGGTTTCTTGTTATTGCCCTGAACGAAGTTAGATGGTGAGTAGCTATACCATGGGTTTTTCGCTACGCCAGTCACTTTATAAGTTCCTGTTGGCGATGGAGTACTTGAGCTACCAATCGTTGCAGGGAAAGAAGCAATCATCTGGTTGCGGCTATTGAACAGATAAAGCTGCTTAGCACCTTTATGCGCCACAATCAAATGAATATCTTCAGGAACTTCATTGCGGATATTGGCAACAATCAGCTTTTCCCCAGCTTTCTTAAAGGTAGCTTTTGGATTTAACTTTTTCAAAAAGTCTTCATCCATATGGAATTTTTCACCCAGCATTTCAGTTACGCGAGTGTAATATAGACCTTTCATTTTTGCCTGTAAGGCATAGTCAGAAGGAATAGACTCGACATAAGGACCTTTTAAGTCTTCTTCAGTGATGGTGTATTCCACAAAAGCAGGCTTAGAACCCTGTTTAGCCAATAGGGCATCCCAAGTTTCCTGAGTCAACGTACCTGTTGGTTTAATGCCATTCATTTGCTGGAAAGATGCGATCGCTTTCAAGGTATTTTTACCGCTAGTACCGTCAATCGCACCTGGAGAAGCATGGGCATTATTCAACATGACATGCGCACGTGCATATACCGGAAATTGGCCTTTACCAATATCTTCATACCAGCTTGCATTATTAAGGCCATCTAAAGTCCAAGATGCTTTCGCAGCAGCAGAATTCGTCGGTGCTTTAGTCTTGGTTGAAGCAGCACCGATATCGGCCGTCTGGTCTTCAGTATCTTGTAATACATCTAATGCTTCAGAAGCTTTCTTCAGGTCTTGTTGTTCTTGAGCACTAATTCGAGTTTCTGCTTGTGCTGCCGAAGCTTCAGTCGCTAAAGGATCAATTGGATCCTGAACCGCAACATCAGTGACAACTTGGGGGTTTAATGGTTGTTCAGCAGTAGACGCAGCGAAAACAGTACCTGCGAAAATGCAACCTAGACTCACAGCGAGCATTGTGCGAACGAACATGTAACTCAACCTTAAAAATATTTCGTTAACTATGTGAAAAAACACTATAAGTATTACAGAAAAAATGTGGAGATGCAGTAGTTCTTTTGTGTAATTCCTTACATTTGATCACTTAACATGATCGGTTTTTAAAGTCATGAGAAGTTATTCAAAATGCAGTCATTTTGTTATGATGTGGGCAATATCAAAGATAGATAGGAAAGTGAATGACGACCTTAAAAAATGATCGTTTTCTGCGCGCATTGTTACGTGAACCTGTAGATACTACCCCTGTATGGATGATGCGTCAGGCAGGCCGTTATTTACCAGAATATCGAGAAACACGTGCCAAAGCAGGGGATTTCCTTTCTCTTTGCAAAAATACTGAATTTGCCTGTGAAGTGACTTTGCAGCCTTTACGCCGTTATGAGCTGGATGCGGCTATTTTATTTTCGGATATTCTGACTGTTCCGGATGCTTTAGGTCTGGGCCTGTATTTTGAAGCAGGTGAAGGTCCAAAGTTCCACAAAACTGTGCGGACTGAACAGGATGTGGCTAATTTACCCAAATTTAATGCCAAGTCTGACCTTGATTATGTAATGAATGCAGTATCGACCATTCGTTCCGCTTTGGGTGGGCAAGTACCATTGATCGGCTTCTCCGGCAGCCCGTGGACCTTGGCAACGTATATGGTTGAAGGGGGTTCGAGCAAAGACTTCCGCTTCACTAAAAACATGATGTACGCACAGCCAGAAGTTCTGCATGCTTTATTAGAGCGTTTAGCAGATGCCGTGACTGAATATCTGAATGCACAGATTGATGCCGGTGCTCAGGCAGTGCAGATTTTTGATAGCTGGGGCGGAGCACTTGCTCATCGTGAATATATTGAATTTTCACTTAATTATATGCAAAAAATCGTGGCAGGTTTGCAGCGTGAAAAAGATGGCCGCAAGATTCCAGTGATTCTGTTTACTAAAGGTGGTGGTCAATGGCTAGAGCCAATGGTTGCGACCGGTGCAGATGCTTTTGGTCTGGACTGGACCACACCGCTCAATGTTGCACGCCAGACTGTTGCAGGTCGTGCTGCGTTACAAGGCAACCTGGATCCAGCGACTTTATATGGCACTCCGGACGCGATTGCTAAAGCAACCAAGCTGATGCTGGATGATGCCTATGCCAAGGGTGAAAAAACTGGCTATGTAGCCAACTTAGGTCATGGCATTACCCAGTGGGTGGATCCAGCCAATCCTAAAGTATTTATTGATACCGTACATGAGTACAGCGCTAAATATCTTTAGGATGTAAACCTTGATCGACTTTTTTAAATCAGGGTTTGAATTTAGCTATAAGGCAGCTTCGGCTGCCTTATTTGGGATTCTGCTCCTGCTTGCTTTTGCACAAACTGCATCAATGGGTAGTGAACTTTTTTACGGTTTCTACCGCTATGACTATCTATTATTTTTTGCTTTACTGATTCAGGTAGTATTGCTCTATACCAAACTAGAATCCTGGGCCGAAGCCAAAGTAATTGCCTTGTTCCATATCATGGCGATGGTCATGGAAATTTTCCTGACCCATCCGGCAATTGCATCCTGGCAATATCCACAACCTGCAATTTTTAAAATACTGACTGTGCCTTTATTTGCTGGCTTTATGTATTCGGCTGTCGGCAGTTTTTTTGCACGTTCCTTGCGCTTATACCAAGTCTCATTTGAAAAATTGCCGCGCTTTAGCCATATGCTGGCTTTGGCAGTACTGTCCTACATCAACTTTATGAGTAAATTCTTCATTCCCGACTATCGTTTGCTGTTATTTGTCTGGAGTGTAGTGATGTTCTGGAAAACCAGAATTCGGTTTCAGTTGAATCAGCACGCTTTTCAGCTGCCGATGTTACCTGTCCTGTTGATCTTGGCGTTTATTATCTGGGTGGCAGAGAATATCAGTACCTTTTATCAGATCTGGTTATATCCAAGCCAGGTAGAAAAATGGCATATGGTCGGTTGGGGCAAACTTGGTTCCTGGTATTTACTTTTATTGCTCAGTCTGGTGCTGGTATTAAAGATTTTAGGACAGCGTAATTCTCAAGGTAACTGGAGCCTAAAAACCCGGTAAAACTATTCTGTTTATCCTTATGTAAATCACACAGTTTTTTCATTGCGCCAAATTAGACTTCCCGCTACTCTTCTGAATGTGTAATGAAGATTACATCATTAGCGTAATAACAAAAGATGCATGAGAATAACCGGAGAATAAGTATGTTAAAAAAGATTATGCTCGCTGTGGTATTGGCAACGGGTTCTGGTATGGCGATGGCGGATAGAGATGTAGGTTGTGGTATTGGTAGCCAGGTATGGGCAGGCCAGTCAGGCATTATTCCTAAGCTGCTTGCAGGTACAACAAACGTGCTATTCACTAACCAGTGGCTAGGTATTACTTTCGGTACTTTAGGATGTAGCCAGGGCGGTACAGTAACGGCTCAAGTCGTGACTTTCACCAATGAAAATGCTGAAGCATTGGCACGTGATATGGCCGTAGGTGAAGGTGAAAGCCTGAACGTACTGGCTGAACTGCTAAATATCAAGGCAGAAGACAAAGCACGTTTCTTCACTGTATCCAAGCAGAATTTCTCTGAAATCTATTCAGAAGAAAACCAGAATACTTTACAAGTGTTAAGTACTCTGCAAACAGTCATGGCTAAAGATGAAGTATTAAAAGCTTATATCTAAGTATCGCTGTAAAAACCCTGCTGTCCTGGCAGGGTTTTCTTATAAATAAAAATTGAAAAGAACCGTAGACTGAATGAAATATGCTTTTTTGCTCTCAGCCTTGCTGTGGAGTCCGCTAAGTTTTGCATCCGAAATTTCTCCAGATATTCAAGCTTATCTAGAACAAGCCACACAAAAAAAATTGCACCAGACTTCGACCTGGCAGCGTTTGATGTATGCCAATGCTGAAGGAAAAAGTGAAGTCAGTTATGCAGGCTATTTTCTGGCAAAGCAGGGCAAGACAGACCTGCAACTTGAATTGGAGCAAAATATACAGGCATTGTTTGAGCCCGCAGAATCCAATCAGTCTGTACGATGTAAATTCCCGGCACGTAGTCAGTGGTTAATGCAACAGCTGAATATTTCTGAACAGCAATTGCCTGAAGCGAGTTGCCCGGATTTTGAGCGCTGGATGAATGAAGTTAAGCCTTATCAAGCGACCCTGATTTATGCCACCGATTATATGGGCAATCCCAGCTCCATGTTTGGTCATACTTTGCTGCGTCTGGACCCGAAAGACCAGCAGCAACTGAATCTGGTGTCTTATGCAGTCAATTATGCTGCTACAGTTGACAGCAATGATAACTGGTCCTTTGCCTGGAAAGGGCTGACCGGCCAATATCCGGGTGAATATTCCTTGATGCCGTATTACCGCAAAGTCAAGGAATATGGTGACTTTGAAAGTCGTGATTTATGGGAATATGAACTTAATCTAACGCCTGAAGAAACCGGATTTCTGGTGAAGCATCTCTGGGAAATGCAACAGGTAAGTTTCCCTTATTATTTCATTAATGATAACTGTGCCTATCGTCTATTAGGGCTTTTTGATCTGGTGCGTCCTGAACTGAACTTGCAGCAGCAATTCGATACCGCCGCAATTCCAGTCGAAACCTTAAAAGTAGTGGAACAGCAGGGACTGATCAGGAAGAAGACTTATCGTCCGGCCCTGGAAACTCAATTGCTGGCTCAAGCCCGGCAACATGGCAAATCCTTGGCAAAAACTGCGCATCAGGTAGCGTATGCAGAAACCTCTGAAATGGAAGCCAGGCTGCAAAATTATCCGGCTGAAGATCAGGCCAAGATTCTGGAAATGGCCTACGACCATTTATATCTGGATTTTCTTCGCCAAGAAATAGATGAGCCTTTTGCCCAGCCGCGCTTTCGCAAATTATTGGGCCTAAGAAGTCAGTTGGCGGTAGACAAACAGCGTCAGCAGCCAGAGCGTCCAAAAATAGATCCGGTTCAAAGCCATCATGCCCGAAATATCGTTCTTGAAACTGGGCAAGTACAGGGTGAGACTTTTGTGCAGCTTGGTCATCGTCAGGCTTATCATGACCTTATGGACCCGCAAGGCGGGCTGCGTACAGGAACCCAATTATTATTCCTGGATGGTGCATTGCAATACCGTGATGACCGCGTGAAGCTGGAGCACCTGGATCTACTGACAGTAAATTCCTATAACCCAATTAATGCATTTAAAGCACCGTTATCTTGGGGCTTTAATTTAGGCTGGAAACAGGAAACACTAGATCAGCATGGCCAGTTTAGTACCGAGCAGCAGCATGGTGTAGCCAATTTTCAGGTTCGGGGTGGCTATAGCTGGGCAAATGAAGCACTTGAACATCTCTGCTATGTGCAGCTACAAAATCATGTACAGGCCGGAAAAGCGCTAGACAAAGGATGGCGTATTGGTATGGGGCCAACGGTGGGTTGTCAGAATATCTGGACGGATCAGATCAATAGCCTAGTACAGGTGGAATTACCGTATTGGGAAGACTCCCATCAGTGGCAGCTGAAATTAAAAAGCCAGTTGCAATATGCATGGAATGCACAAAATGCCATTCGGGCGAGCTGGGAATATCAGCAACAGGACTCGAAAGACTGGGAAAAATGGAGTCTGGGCTTAGTCCATTATTTTTAATTTGGCTAACACAACATCGAATATTGAGTAAATAAAGTTTATAGATCAAATGACTTGTATTTGAATGTTTAAAATAAATTCATGTTCGGAGACTTCTACCGATATTATCAAAGATTGTATTCAGTAATTGGGTTAAAATGCCTGAATATTGTTGTATTTGTCACATAATATCACTGCGAATCGCAAAGTATCGGGAAAAGTTATATGAATAATGAGTGTATGGCTATGCTGGCGGAGCAGTGGGAGCAGATCTGTCAAAATTATTCATCGGATGATTTACTACACGCATTTCAGTTTATTCAAGACCATTCTTTGGTACTGGTAGAAGAATTCTATAAAAATATGCTTCTGGAAGAAGAAGCTTCTCAATATTTTACTGATGAGCTGATTCAGCAGCGTTTACGAGATACTTTACATCAATGGCTTTCAGAAAGTTTTAGTGTGGCGCTGAATAAGCGTTATGCAGAGGCCGTGCAAAAACAGAATATCGTTGGACATGTGCATGCACGCGTCGGGATTCCATCCTGGCTGATTATGCGTGGTGTACGAGAAATTCAGCGCAAAATATTTGAATTGCTAAGTTTAAATCCGCAGCCAAACATGCTCACTATCTGTAGTTATATTGTACAAATCATGGGGTTTGCCACAGAAATTATGTGTCGTTCCTATGAGGCGAAATCAGTTCAGAATCAGGAAATGAAGCACAGTTACCGGGTATTTTCTGCAATGCAGGATGTCGCGGTACAAAAAGATAAGCAGCGCAGTTCATTGCTGGATTGGGAAAATGAGCTGATGTTCAAGGTCTTTTCTGGCACTACAGGCATTAGACATCAAATGCTGTCCAAGTCAGAATTTGGCTTATGGTTTATTCATAAGGCGTCTTATGCCTTTACCGGTTCCGATCAGGTCGATTTAATTATCGAGCAAATTTGTCAGATCGATACGCTAAATCAGGCAGTACTGGAATGTACTGAAAAAGATCAGATGCTGAATCTGATTCAAAGTATTCGTGACTTAAACCGTGAAATACAGCACCTGGTCGATCAATTATTTCAGGTTGCAGATTATATCGAATCTGGAAATGACTCGTTAACTCAGTTATTGAATCGCCGTTATTTAAATACCATTATTTCACGTGAAATTAACTTTTCTCGTGATAACCAGACACAATTATCCTTGCTAGCGATTGATGCCGATTTCTTCAAAGCCATTAATGATAAATATGGTCATGCAGCTGGTGATCTGGCCTTAAAATTTATTGCTGATGCCCTACAGAAATACATTCAGGGTAGTGACTATGCATTCCGTGTCGGTGGTGAGGAATTCCTGCTGCTGCTGGTCGATTCCGATGAAAGATGCGCGCTGAACATTGCTGAAAATATCCGTAAATATGTAGAGCATGGCTTGATCAATACGGCTCAAGGACAGCAATTCAGACTCACAGTTAGTATTGGCTGTGCGTTATTTGATGGTCATCCGGATTACCAAAGATTTCTGGATGCCGCAGATGCTGCATTGTATATGGCTAAAAATACGGGGCGTAACCGGGTCTATCTGGCGCAACCTTCTCAAATTCAGGGCGCACAAAAAGCGTCTGTTTAATTTAAAGCTTGCTGCTGAATCGCAGCTTGGAATTGCTGTTTTTGCCGCACATATTCGGGATGGATTTTGGCTTCATCCCATTTTTGTTTAAATATTTTGGCTGCAGCAGCTTTAACCGGATCTTCAGAACTGCGCGGCAATTCCTCACGCCCATGTGCACCGCTTAAGCCTTTTTTATCATCTGGAACTGGACCATCGTATTTTTTGCCGCCTTTGTGATTGGCATAACGTCGGGCGCGGGTATAACCCATTTGTAAAAACTTGCGTGCCATATCGGCCCCGACAAAATCTTCCTGTTTTAAATATTCTAGAAATAGAGCATAAATTTTTTCACTACTGACTTGGGCTTTTTCAGCATCTGCAAAACGCCAGTGGGGCAGGATTTCCGACTTATAAGGTTCTACTAAAAGCACGCCTTGCTCACCGCGTCCAATCCGGTATAAGTCCGGACGTTTACGGAAATCAATTTTCTTAAAATCCAGACTATAGTCAAAACTATTTGAATGAACACGTGAAGGGCGTTTAGGCGGATCAAGCTGCTTTTTACTCATGGCTGTTTCCAGAATTTATATACTTGGATCATGCAGACTTCTAAACAAAAGGTCTGTATTTAAACATGGCAGGAAATGTAGTCAGGAAATTAATTATGCAGCATCAATCTGTTTATTTTTTAAAGGAAGGAAACTAAGTTAATAAGATAAATTTTTGAAAAGAATGTAGGAATTAAATTTTAAGAAATTGAGTGAATACGTAGAAAAGTTAAGGAATTGATCGCAAAATTCCTTAACTGATGAAGATATTAAACTCGTACTTATGTTTTAACTTTCTACCACGACATAATATTTTTTAACGGCTTTAACCACTTCAAAAGTGCCAACAAAACCGGGTGGAATAATGCCAGCTTCACCTGCCTTGATTTCAACAAAGGATTGTCCTTGAGCATCATGTAAACGGACGATCCCTTCGATTATCTGAAAGAATTCCTGTTTATTTTCAGCGAATACGATATTCCAGGCACCCACTTCACATTGCCAGATCCCGCAATCCATATTGGGATGTTGATAGGCACTCTGGGTCAAGCGTTTAGGATTACCTTTAACCAGCCGGTCTGGACGTGGATAATCGATACTTTCTTCAGCCTGACCTAAACCTCGACCCGCAATCCAAATAGATGACATTTTCATAACCTCATCGTGTAAAAAAGCCCCAATATCAATTGAGGCTTTCATTTATGAATCTATATTAATAACTTTCTGGTACAGCGCCTAAAAACTCACGGCGGACTTCTTTATCGGTTTTAAAGTCACCGATAAATGACACCGTACGCGTTGTTGATTCCTGTTTGCCAACACCACGCATCATCATACACATATGTGCTGAATCAATCATCACGGCCACACCACGTGCATTGGTGACTTCAGCAACCGCTTCTGCGATTTGCTGGGTCAGATTTTCCTGAATCTGCAAACGACGTGCAAACATTTCAGTAATACGTGCAAATTTAGACAGCCCCAATACTTTGCCTTCAGGTAAATAGGCAATATGTACACGGCCATAAAATGGCAATAAATGGTGTTCGCAGAGTGAATAAAATTCGATATTTTTCACTAAAACCATTTCACGGTTATCTGATGGAAAAACCGCACTATTGGTCACTTCTTCCAGAGTCTGGCTATACCCTGAGGTTAAATACGAAAACGCTTTCGCAGCACGCACGGGCGTATCTTTGAGACCAGGGCGATTGAGATCTTCACCAACGGCAGTAAGAATGTTTGCGTAAGATTGCTGCATAGTCATATGACGTATTCACTTAAACTGAGAATGAACAAGGACGGCATTGTAGCAGAAATCTTTTACAATGCCTTGTTTTGGGGGTAAATCCGCTTACTGTTTAAACTTTGGATTTTTTTCTGCACGTTTTAGCAAAACTAAAACTGCACCAGTGCCACCCTGTTTTTCAGGAGCACTGACAAAGGCCAGAACATCACGGTGCTGACGTAACCAGCCGTTGACATAAGTTTTTAAGATCGCTTCAGGCCCTTTGCCATGTACAATCTTGATCACGTTCTGGTTTTCATCTTTGGCGATCTGGATAATTTGAAGCACAGCCTGACGTGCTTCTTCGACCGTACAACCATGCAGGTCGACAGCTTCGAACCAACGCAGATTTCCCGCTTTCAGATCTTCAAAAACCTTATGCTGCAAGGTCGCAATGCGGTAGCTTAAGCTCGCCTGACTGCCAACCGGATTGAGCATAGCTTGAGTATCAGACAGCACGGTTTCATCGGTATGCATGGGACCTTCGGCAGCCGCACGCTTGGCCAGAGTTTGTGCATCGACCTTTTTCTTGGGAGATTTTTCAATTTTCGCAATATTGCTGGCATCAATTTTTTGTACGCCTTGCATCTGCTTGCGAAATAGATCGAGGTCTTCCGCCTGTTCCTGCTCCGCTGTTTTCACGACAGGGGCAACAGGTTCAGCCTTAGGCTGAGGATGACTAATTTGCTTTTTAAGATCTTTCAGTAAATTGTACTGATCTTTAGAAAGCGAAGAATCGTGTTTGCTCATAATCTGGAAACGGGGGAGATACTGAATTCTATTAAATTATAGTCTTAAATGACTGAAAGGAGAAATGAATTGCACTAAATACAACATATCCTAAACCCAGCTTTAATTTCTGGGTTGTTTTCTAATATTGAATAGCTTAATGAACTTTAAATAGAAAATAATTCATGAATCTTCTCTTTTTATCATTTTAATAGTTGTTTCGATGGAACATCTCTTTTTGAATATAAATCAATCAAACCTGGAAATAAAAAATGAGTTATTCAGGCAGTTGTTTGTGTGGCAATGTCCAGTTCAAAATAAATACGAATATTCAGACCATGTATCATTGTCACTGCAGTTTATGTCGTAAACAGAGTGGTACGGCCGCGAATGCACAACTTTAGTTCATCAGCAATATTTTGAAAGGACCTCAGGACACGCTTCAATTTCCTGTTATCAAAAAGAGACCGGATTTCGTTCTTATTTTTGTCAACACTGTGGCTCGCCTGTACCGAATCAGGTAGGTACAATTGCATTGATCTGAATTCCTTTAGGGCTTCTGGATCAAGTACCCAAAATTCAGCACGGACTGAGTTTTTGTCTGAACTCTAAAGTAGATTGGGCAGATGAAATCAAGGCGGATGAGTACTATTCTGAACTTCCAGAATTTGAAAAATTAATCTCTTATTTTGATCATTCAACTCAGTATTAAATGAATTGGTTAATGGAAATAAAAAAAGCCCCATGCTGAGATGGGGCTTTTTTATACTTAATATTTTAAACCGATTCAGGCTCACCGAATAAATCACGGAAAGCATGATCTGGGCGTGGCTGTTTCATGAAACTTTCACCGACCAGGAAAGCATGAATATCATGTTCCTGCATCATCGCAACATCAGCAGGGGTTGCGATACCGCTTTCAGTGACCAGCAGGCGTGAAGGATCCAGTAGTTTTTTCAGACGTAATGATGTATTCAGGTCGACATCAAAAGTTTTTAAATTACGGTTATTCACACCCAGCAGACAACGATCAGAAAGTTTTAAAGCACGTCCTAATTCTTCTTCATCATGCACTTCAACCAGTACATCCAGATTATGCTCAAATGCGGTTTTAGACATTTCCTCTAACTGCTGATCAGACAGACAGGCCACGATCAGCAAGATACAGTCTGCATGTAGTGCACGCGCTTCAATCACGCCATAAGGATCGATCAGGAAGTCTTTACGCAACGCAGGCAAGTCACAGTGCGAACGGGCGATCTGAATATTTTCATCAGCACCCTGAAAAAAATCCACATCAGTTAGTACAGATAAACAGGCAGCGCCGGCATCCTGATATTGCGCCGCAATTTCTGCAGGATTGAAGTTTTCACGAATCACGCCTTTGGACGGAGAAGCCTTTTTAATTTCAGCGATTACACCTGGGCGTTTAGACATTAAGGATTGGGCAAAGCCACGGACTGGTGTCCCACCTTGTGCCAGTTCTTCGATATCCTTATAGCTTTTCTGCTTCAAACGAAGAGCGAACTCTTCTTTCTTACGATCAACAATTTTACCCAAAATTGTATTTGCAATATCAACCATGATTCAAATTCCTGACCGTATTAAGCTTCATATTGTTTGATGGTTTTGGTGAATTCAGAGAGCACGCTCATTTTTTCCAGTGCCTGGCCACCATAAATAATATCGTGTGCCAATGCCACACCTTGCTTATAGCTTGAAGTCAGGCCTGATACATAAATACCAGCACCGGCATTTAGGGCAATCATATTAGCAGCCTTATGACCGATCTCAGATTTCATTTTGCCTAAGGCATCTTTAATCAGAGCCAGACTTTCTGCTGAGCTTTCAATAATTAAACCAGTTAAGGTTTGCGATTCAATATCGACCTGTTCAGGAATGATTTCCCATTCAGTGATTTCACCGTTTTTCAGCTCAGCCACATGGGTAGAAGAAGCCAGACTGATTTCATCTAAACCATCACGTGAATGTACGACCATCACATGTTCAGCACCGAGCTGTTTCATCACTTCTGCAATTGGACGGCAAAGTTCATTAGAAAATACGCCGATGACCAAACGTTTTACACCGGCCGGATTCGTAAGCGGGCCGAGCAGGTTGAAAATACTACGAATACCCAGTTCTTTACGTGGACCAATCGCATATTTCATGGCTTTGTGATGGTTAGGCGCGAACAGGAAGCCAACCCCAATATCACGGATACAGCGTTCGGTTTGCTGCATATTCAAATCAAGATTAATGCCTGCCTGTTCCAGTAGGTCAGAAGAGCCTGATTTGGTAGAAACACCACGGTTACCATGTTTGGCAATGGTTGCACCAGCTGCTGCAATTACAAAGGCTGAAGCGGTAGATACATTAAACAGGTTTTGTCCATCACCGCCTGTACCGACGATATCCACCAGATGAGGGACATCACTGACATCGATTTTGGTTGCGAGTTCACGCATGACACGTGCTGCAGCGGTAATCTCGTCAATACTTTCACCTTTCAGGCGTAGACCCATGAGCAGAGCACCAATCTGGGCATCGGTTGCTTCGCCAGACATAATGGTGTGCATCACGTCTTCCATTTGTTCCTGAGTCAGGTGAATGTTTTTAGTAATATTGCTTAAAGCTTGTTGAATATTCATGACTTGCGTTTTACCCATTATGCGTAAATTTCAAGAAAGTTTTTAAATATCTGATGACCATGCTGGCTCAGGATTGATTCCGGATGGAACTGCACACCTTCAATCGGTAGTGTCTTATGTTTAACCCCCATGATCTCTTCCATAGAGCCATCTTCTTCATTGGTCCAGCAGGTCACTTCCAGGCATTCTGGCAAAGTGGCCTGATCAATCACCAGCGAGTGGTAACGCGTCGCAGAAAAAGGATTTGGCAGATTGCTGAAAATACCTTTATCACTGTGATACATATCAGACAAACGCCCATGCATGACGCGTTTGGCACGAATAATATCGCCACCAAAAGCCTGACCAATACTTTGATGCCCCAGACAAACACCGAGCAGGGGAATCTTGCCACCAAAATGCTGAATGGCAGGAATCGAAATTCCAGCTTCACTTGGCGAACATGGACCAGGGCCAATCACCAGATACTTGGGTTGCCATCGCTCAATATCCTCCAATGTCACGGCATCATTGCGGACTACTTTTACTTCTTGATTCAGTTCGCCAAAATACTGGACGATGTTATAAGTAAAGGAGTCATAGTTGTCGATCATTAGAAGCATGAGCTTAACCTATTGAAATTATTGCACTTAACTGTGCTAAAGTGATCCAGATTGAGCTTTATCGGGACTTGTTGCAAGTCTAGGGAATACACGACTAAATCGTTGATTTCATTGTGTGAAAATAAAGCACCCCTCATCATAGCAAAAAATAGCCACATCGGGCGCAATAATTTTTCAATTTTCAGGCTGGTGATTAGCTCACAGCCTTTTAGGCATTTTAAATGTGCGTATAAGTAATTAACTGACGAAAAGTAAGTTTAAATAAATATTGCAGTTATTATTTTTTTAAATTAAAAATAGGGTCTGTTGACATTTACTG
>NZ_DJBE01000055.1:0-12917 GCF_002429925.1 Acinetobacter sp. UBA5984 | reverse complement strand
TCAAATTTACGGATCCATCTCTGGAGAATACTGATAAAGATAAGCCATTTATTCATAATTTTACTCAACTGACATTATTCTGGTTTTAATAGAAAATTTTATCTATCCGCAATTTTTCTAACAGATTATTGACCTGTTTATATTAAGTTTTACATAAAAAATAAAATATTTTGGTTTAGTTCAGGTTGAGTTGCATTAATACCAGATCGCGCCATTGTCCAAATTTCTGTCCAACTTCCGGCATATAACCGGTTTGTTTAAAGCCTAATTTCTCATGTAAGGCAATCGATGCCTGATTTTCATGGTCAATGGCACCGACCATAACATGGATTGCATTTTGCTGGGCATGTTCAATCAGCTTGAGCATCAGGGCTTTGCCCAGACCTTGCCCAATAAAATCTGCATGAAGAAAGACAGAATGTTCAACAGTGTGTTTAAAGCCCTGGATGGGCCGAAAAGTAGAATAATCCGCATAACCTGCAATTTGCTTGGATGCTGAATGTTCAGCCACCAATAAAGGAAATTGCTGAGCACTTAATTCACTTAGCATGTTCTGAAAATCCTGAATTGTCTTTGGCGTGCTATTCCAGGTTGAGGTTCCGTATAAGATTTCAGCATTGTAGATCGGGAGTAGATGTTCCAGATCTTGAATTTGAGCAGGACGAATAATAAAGCTCATAAGCAGATGCCAAAAAAGAAAGAGAATATCTAACCATAACCTGAATTTAGGCAATAAAAAAGCAGAACCGAAGTCCTGCTTTATTCATTCTAAAAACTTAGAAGTGGTATTTAACCAATGCGCTGACATCGTGTTGATCAACGTCAGTACCAAATTTGTTATTCCAAATAGAATGTTCAATACCGAGGTAAAGTTTAGTCTCAGGAGAGATATGCTTACCAACGTTCCATTTGTATTGTGAAGTCCAGTTCAATTCGCTTTTGTGATCAGGACCTTCAGCGGTTGACCAGTCCAGGAAAGCATCTGCCAGGAATTCTTCGCCACCAATTTTAAATGGAACTGCATAAGTGATCGTCATTTGATAATCATCTTTTTGCAGGTCATTGTCAGCTTTGTAGAAGTTAATATTTGCATAGCTAGTATATGGAATATTAAGTGCAAAACCGATCCCGTATAGGTAGTTATTAAAGTCACTCGCACCGCTATTGCCCTCCCAAGTAGTGGCAATAAGTACGTCTTTAATTGGGCCAAGTTCAAGCTTTTGACCAGTGACTGCACCTAAACTTAAACGCGGTGCAACTTCGAAGTAAGTTTCATTACCGAAGTCATTATTGGTACGGTCAGCAAAGGCGAAGATATCACCATATTTTAAACCAGCTGCATATTCAGCAGTAATGGTTGATTGATCAATTTTTTCATTACCCGCTGCAAATGGTGCTTTATAGTTTTCACCATATAAAGCTGACAAACTAAAATCTTGCCAAACTGCTGCCTGAGTGAAAGCTGCTGTTGAAGCTAATGCACAAAGTGCCGCGATTTGTGTAAATTTCATTTAAATATCTCCCCCGAGAAAGCAGCTTAAGGATACAGATTAATAAGTAAAAATAAAGTCAAAATTGATCGCTGACAGAAATATTTCATCGTCTTGAGCTGATGATAATTTGAGATATTGGGAGAAGAAGGTTTATAGGATATTTAAATGAAGTTAAGTTTTTATATTTAAATTAGATCTCTTGCGAAAGTCATTATTGCAAGTTTATCCGGTTTACGAGTGCAGCAATTAAGTTAATGCGTAAACCGAATCTTTTCCGTCTATTTTGATGGCGTTCACTTAATATTCTAAATGTTTTCAATTGACTATTGATGTGTTCGATCACAACTCGTATTTTTTCCAAGCATTTTATTGTACTTTTTCTCAGCATCAAATAAAGGTAACTTCTTCTTTTTCTTGATTGGCATCAATAACTTAAATCCCTCTTGTTCTAATCCATAGTACCCTAAATCCGTCAGAACATATTCACAATGTTTAAACTTCTTAACCGTTTTTCTTGCCAGTTTAATATCATGCTGACTGCCATTTGATACATCGATCCCTATGATTTGTTTGCTCTGCGGATGATAAATCACTTGGGTTTTTAGTGTATGTTTCTTCTTTTTACCACTGTAGAACTTATTCTGGTTTTTTTTCGGGCGTTCTATTGAACATTCTGTCGCATCAATAATGACCCAGTTAAAGTGTTCGTCTGCTGTGGTAATACTTCGTTTTGGCAGTAAAACATCTCGATTTCATCAAAGCATCTTCAACCTTTTTAATGGTTCGACTCACATTACTTTCAGCGATATGGTAGTATGCCGCCAATTCTAGTTGAGTGCTGTAGTTGCGTAAGTAATTGAGCGTTAATAACAACTGATCCTCTATAGCTAAAGTATGAGGACGACCTGATTTCTTTTTAAGTGATTCTGCTTTTTCTAAAACATCGACCATTTCAGTAAAAACTTATCGAGGTACGCCAACCAAGCGTTTGAATTCAGAATCTGAAAAACGATTTAATTTCTGATATCTCATGAAATTTATATTGAGGTGGTTTTTACTTTCGCAAGAGGTCTATTAATTTTAAGAATAGAAACTCAATTTTGAAGCTGGTTAAAGTAAAGACATAGATCCTCTATGAACAGGGCAAAGACTGCTTTAATTTTGGGAAAGTCATGTGAATAGTATTTCGATTGTCCCAAATCTGGAAGGTCAATCATGATCCGGTAAGCAGTTGTCACGATCGGTTGTCCTTTTGCTAAAAAAATCAAAATATCACTTGCATATTTTCAACAGAGGACCGATATTCGAAGTAATAGGAACACGGTTCTGCAGACTCAAAAATGTGTTCATCATTCAATCTGGAGGGTTTTATCCAAAGCGATTTGAAGATGTGAAATGCAATATAAAACAGCAAGCTATACACGTGCCAAGATAAAAATTCTGCACTAAAAAGTTAAAATGATTTGAGGATGGTATTTTATGAACATTGAACTCCGTACCGATAAAAACATTCGCAATAGTGATCGTCTAATTACTTACGTTCGTACCGAATTAAATCAGGAATTCCAGCGCCACAGTGAGCGTATTACCCATTTCTCAGTGCATCTTAGCGATGAAAATGCCGCCAAAGGAGGCGATGACGATATTCGCTGCATGATCGAAGCACGTCCTGCCGGCTTGAAGCCAATTGTCGTGAACCATCATGGTCATAATGTTGATACTGCCATTCATGGTGCTATTGACCGTTTAAAACGCAGTCTGGAACATGTGATTGAGAAAAAAGATAACGTACGTAGCACTCCGCTAAAACTTGCGGAAGAAGATACAGGTACAGATCTAGAACAATAAATAATTCGCAGATGAAAAAGGCCCTACGGGGCTTTTTTCAATTTTAGATAAAATAAACGAATGAGAACAAAACAAATCCTGCTTTATTCGGCATAATAGTGAAAAACGAATTTGAAGTGAGCTTCATCATGTTAACTGCGCAACAACAGCTTTTTGTGCAAGCACTCGAAGAACTTAATCTGGGTCAGGTCAAACAGCTTTTGGCAGATGGACTTAACCCGAATTTTATTGATCTGGAAAAAGGCCCAGTCATTTCCATCTGGTCGGATGGTCTGTTCAAATGGTGGGAAGAAGTGTGCGAAGCTTATGAAGCGGGTAGTCCATTAACTGCCGAAGAAAAACAGCAACGTCTGGACGTACATTTACAGATTCTGGAAGCACTGATCCAGGCCAAAGTCAATTTGCATCTCTGGGATGCTGAAGAAGTTTATGGCCCACTTTGGGATGCGGCCAGTGCAGCCTGTGTACCTGCAGTGCAGCGCCTATTAGAAGAAAAAGTCAATCCAAACAGCAAGGATGAAGAAGGATTAACCATTCTGTCATCGATTAGTGATTTATTCTTTGATTGTGATTTTGATGAAATTAACTGGGCAGAAGCACTGGAAGAAGAAAAACAGACCCTAGAATTATTGCGTAGTCATGGCGCAAAAATGACCAAGGAATTACATTAAATTTTAAGAAAGAGCTCCAGCAAGATGAAGACAACTTTAAGAATATTGGGTTTGATGGCACTGATGGGTGTGAGTGCACAGCTTTGTGCAGCAGTAGAGTTTGACCGACCAGGTGAAGGTCTGGGCACCAGTACAGTTCCAGTGGGTCAGTTAGCTTGGGAACAGGGTTTACCGAGTTTCTCTTATAGCGAAGCGACTGTGGATGGAAGCAAGCTGAAACAAACCACTTTAAATGCCGATGTCTTGTTGCGTACCGGTTTGACTGATGATCTGGAATTACGTTTAGGCTGGGCCGGTCCGGCTTGGTCACAAACCAAGTTCAATGGCCAGACTGAAGAGGATGATGGCCTGGGCGATGTCAGTATTGGCCTGAAAAAAGCCATTGATCTGGATGATGAAAAACTCAGTATGGCGCTGATGGCTGAAGCCATTATTGCCACAGGTAATGCTAATTTTAGCAATGAAGAAGATATTTACAGTCTGAGCTCAGCAGTTGCTTATCAATATAATGATTTGGTGAATACTGCACTGACCATGCGTTATGAATGGCAGGATAGCAACTGGGCGATTACTGCGATTCCGACTTTAGGCTATCAGATTGCTGATCGCTGGTCAGGTTATTCAGAACTGATCTATCGCAAAGCCGAAAGTCAGGATAATGAATATGCGCTAGGCACTGGCGTCATGTATGCATTGAATGATCAGGTACAACTTGATGCCAGTGTCGGGGTGGATCTGGAAGGTCAAAATAAAGGTTACTTCTCAGGCTTGGGCGTATCGTTCCTATTCTAAGCTGCTCTTATTTCGATATGACCAAAGTACTACGGTTTAAGATCGGGAGAAAAGTATTTTCTCCAGTCTTATTGGGCACAGTGTTGCTTAGCAATATTGCTCAGGCAGAAGCACCTTTGCTTTCGCCTGAGCAGGCTTTCCCTCTGAGTATCAGTTCAGTCACTCAGCAACAGGCTGAACTTAGCTGGGAAATTCCGCAAAACTATTATCTTTATCAGCATAAGGTAGAGCTAAAGCAGGGAAGTCAGCCGATGACCTTGCAATTACCACCCGCTGAAGATCTATATGATGAAAACTATGGTCATACCCAGGTTTATTATCAGCAATTAAAAGTTCAGATTCCGACACAGGCGGGTCAAACTTATCAGGTCAGCTGGCAAGGCTGTGCCAAAGACAGGCTTTGTTATCCTCCTCAAACCATTGAATTCAAGACTGACTTATCCGGTCTGGTGCAATCTGAATCTACTAGCTCGGGTAATAAAAGGTTACTAGATCTAAGCAGCTCTTCCTCGCAACACAACCGGATTATGGCAAATTCTGCTGATGATCTAGAATCAGGAAATACAGACAGCAAAATCGTCGAAGTCATTTCTACACGATCCAGCAGCGACTCGGCACAAGATCAGCAATGGTCTGCACGTCTCGCTGAAAGTTCGCTAGCTTATGGATTACTATTGTTTTTTGGCTTGGGCATTTTGCTGGCATTTACGCCATGCTCTTTGCCGATGCTGCCAATTCTGACTTCACTGATTGTTCGTGATAGCAAAGGCATCAAGGCTTGGATGATTGCCCTAAGCTTTGTAAGCAGTATGGCCACAGTCTATGCGGTACTGGGCTTGATCGCGTCTTCAGCCGGACTCAACTTTCAGCGCTGGTTACAGCAACCTGCCACCCTGATGGCATTTAGTGCACTATTTGTGGTATTTGCCCTCAACCTGTTTGGCCTGTTTGAAATTAAAATGCCACAGCGTTTGACACAGCGTCTGGACCGGGTTCAGGCGATGCAGCAAGGGGGAACTCTGGTCAGCGCTGCGGTCATGGGATCTGTTTCTGCCTTGCTGGTCGGGCCTTGTATGACGGCACCATTAGCCGGTGCATTATTATTTATTTCCCAGACCCAGAACCAATGGCAAGGCGCAGTGCTCCTATTTACTTTAGGTTTCGGTATGGGTACCCCGTTGCTGCTGGCCAGTATTATGGGGGCACGCATTCTACCCCGAGCCGGGCACTGGATGAATCAGGTGAAAGTGCTTTTTGCTTTCATCATGCTGGCTCTGGCCTTGTATTTTATCCGTCCGTTGATTTCAGAAGCTGCATTGCAGTGGCTGTCGCTAGGGCTGGGCTTAAGCTTTGTTGCCTATGTTCTAGCACGATTATTCTGGAAAAATACCGGACTGCGCTGGCTTTATATCATCTGTTTGGCTATCGCCGTGCCTTATATTACATATAGTCAGTATCAACATAGTCAGCGCTTTTTTGTTGAAACTGCCCAACAACAGGCGAGTTGGCATATAGCAAAAACAGCTACTGAATTTGAACAGTTACTGGCTACAGTACCGAAAGGGCAGAAGGTCATTATTGATGTCTATGCTGATTGGTGTGTGGCCTGTCAGCCGATTGAACATAAAGTATTAAAGGCAGCTGCTGTTCAGCAGGCCTTAGCCCCTTATTTTCTGATCAAGCTTGATCTTAGTCAGTATGATACTACCCATCAGACTTTACTTAACCGATGGGAAATTCTGGGACCACCGACTTATTTATTTCTCGATACTAAGCAGCAGGAGATTCGCAGCTTACGTTTGACCGGCGCATTTAATGAAGCAGAATTGTTGGCACAGCTACAGCGTTTAGAGCAGCTCTAGCATTCACTTTAAAGCTTTTCGGGTACATGCTTTAAAGTGAATAAAGCCGAAAATATCAGGCTGGTTGAACTTTCAAAGGTTCCAGATAAGATTTTACCTGATTCCGTCCATTGGCTTTGGCCTGATAAAGGGCCTGATCGGCCTGGCTCAGGAGTTGCTGCGGGCGTAATTCTGGTTTTGAAATAGCAATACCAAAGCTGGCAGTCACCGGAATTAACTGTCCTTCATCACTAAAAATCTGTAGTTGCTGGATCGCGCTTCGGCAACGCTCTGCAACCTGCTGAGCTTTTTCCAGGCTGGAATTATTCAGGACCAGAATAAATTCTTCACCACCGAACCGGCCCACCACATCACTTTCACGTAATTGCTGGTTCAGTACCGCACTGACTTGTACCAGTGTTTCATCGCCCTTGTGATGTCCATAGTAGTCATTGATCTTTTTAAAATGATCCAGATCCAGCAGCACCAGGGCATAGTTAAAAGTCGCAGTACTATTTAACTGATCCAGACACTGATTAATGCTGCAGCGATTAAACAAGTTGGTCAAGGGATCAATCTGGCTGAGATGGTTAATCAGCTGTTCACGATAGCGCCATTGACTGAGTAAAATCTCAAATAAAATCATACAGACAGCAAGAATCGGCAGGATAAAATACAGCATTGATAATAGCCAGAAGCTATTATGGAAAAACTGGTCCTGAATATTAAAGAGTGGTGAATAAGGCAGTTGTTGGTTAAAGCTTAAATAGGCACAAGTCACCAGAAACAGTGAGGCCGGAATCAGCATGCTATAGATCAGTCTCCGGTGAAACAGGACCAGTCCTACCGTCATCAGGCAGACATAGGCAATTGTGGCTCCGGACTAATCATGCCTACGATATACGCATCCCGACACAGGGAAACCACAAAGATACCCACTGCCAGATAGGGAAAATATCGTTCTATTAGCGCATTGCCCTGAAATTTATAACAGGGATAAATCAAAAGAACCAGCGCCAGTAAAAACAGGCCATTCATGTGAACCTGGGAACGAACAACGTCAATATGGACATGCTGCCAGTATTGTGGATGTGACAGGACAAACAGATCCCAACTTAGCCAGCTTATATGTATGCCACAGCCAAGTGCCAGCATCAGGATACACTTTTTCAAAATCCCCCAGTTCATCACTACTTCATCTTCGATCAGATATTTCTTGAGTCGATGATTCTGGAATTTTTGTAATATTGCTGACATTCGCTTCATACAACAGGTCTGACCTTTATTGTTATTGCTAAGTTTTTAAAAGATAGAAAAAAAATATTGCTTTAATTANNATTATTTACAGAAATACAACATAAAATTAATTCATTGATAATCAGTAATATTTATCAAAAATTAAAAAAAAGGAGAAAAATTAAGTTGGGAATTTATTGTTCTAAATACGCAATGAAGTGTTTTATTTAAACCCATTATTTCATTATTTAAAATTTATTAAGCTATGTCTATTCCCGAACAATGAACGGACCAAATTAAGCAATGAAAATTTTACAGATCGATTCCAGTATTTTAGGTGATGCCTCTATTTCCCGTCAGTTGACTCAAGCTATTGTGGGACAGCTTCAACAGAAACATGGTGAAGCAGTTGAGCTCGAATATCTGGACTTGGCTGCACAGCCGATTCCACATTTAACTGCTGAAATTTTGATGGGTCAGAATCTTGAGCAGGCGGCTTTAGGTGAACAGATTTTACAGCAGTACTTACAGGCGGATATCGTGGTAGTTGGGGCCGCTATGTATAACTTCGGCCTACCTTCTACCTTAAAAGCCTGGATTGACCGCATTAGTGTGGCAGGGCGTACTTTTAAATATACAGAAAATGGCCCAGTGGGTCTGGCAGGTGAAAAGAAAGTCTATATTGCCAGTAGCCGTGGTGGTGTTTATGGCGAACAAAGCCCAGTCGATTTCCAGGAAGCTTTCCTGAAAACTGTATTTAACTTTACTGGCGTAACTGATGTGCACGTGATTCGTGCTGAAGGCGTCAATATGGGCGATGCTGCGAAAAAGCAGGCGATTGAAACTGCGATGGCGCAGGTAAGCCAGATCTAAAAAGCGATAGATAATCAATGAACAGAAAAGGTCAGCAATCGCTGACCTTTTTTATGGCTTCTTTTAAATTTCTAGTCTTGATCTAGACGATGGGCAAATTCCGAAAGATCCGCCAGCGCTTGTCGGGCCTCTTCAAACCAGGCACTAAACATCTGAAAATTATGCCACATGCCGGTATATAACTTGAATTCAACCTCGACACCCGCCTGTTCCGCTTTTTCCTTGAAGCGTGTGGCATCATCCAGCAGAATCTCTTTAGATCCCACCTGTATATGTATCGGCGGCAAACCACTGAGATCGGCAAAAAATGGGGAAATCTCTGGATCACCACGATCCATTGCACTCGGTACATAATACTGAATCCCGGTTTTCAGGGTTTCAATCGACAGCAGGGCATCATGTTTCTGATTATAGCGTAGTGATTCACTGGTCAGGGTCAGATCAAGGAAAGGGGAAAGTAGAATTAGCCCACTCACTTGGGGCAGGCCTTCCTGCTGTAATTTGAGTGCCAATGCCAACGCCAGATTAGCACCACACGAATCTCCGGACAGAATAATATCCTTAGCCTGAATGCCCTGATCTAATAACAGATTATAGACATCAAATAGGGCCTCCAAAGGTTCAGGATAAGCAGATTCAGGAGCCAGAGGATAATCAATATGCAGTACCTGCATCTGGGTGCGAGCGGCAATCTGGGTCATAAAGGCACGATGGGTATTTAAGGAACCGAGATAAAAAGCACCACCATGAATATGGAAAATCAGCTGGCTGGATTCCTGCTGTGGTTTGATTTCCTCGGCATGTACACCTGCCAGCCGGAGCGAACGGATTTGTACGGATTTATCTTGCGGAAAAATCTTGCACATCTGCTCCAGTGCGACCCGTAAGGAGCTTGGAGGAAGATTGAACCGACTAGGCGCGCGGATGGTCGCTTTTAAAAGACTTTCTGTAATTAATTGTTTCGTCACGGGGCTCATCTTCATCTTCTTTCCATCTTTTTCTGCTTTTATTGACTATGTTGATTATTTACCAACAATATTTACAAGGTTACACTAAATAGTCACAGGTAAAAATTGCAAAAATGTTGTGACTTTTTAATACTACATCGGTCTATCTCAGACTAGGGAAATGAAGAAAAATGAAAAAAATTACGCTAATGTTAGGACTACTCGGCTTATCTGCGCTGGCCAATGCTGCAGATCCTTTAAATGGTACCGTTTGGAAAACGATTGACGACGAAACCAAGCAACCAAAGGCTATAGTAAAATTTACTGAGCAAAAAAATGGGACATTATCTGCAAGCATCCAATCGGTATTAACACCGGGTGAAGAAAATGCTTGTACAAAATGTGAAGGTCCGTATCACAATAAATCGCTGAAAGGTTTGACGATTGTGAAAGGCCTGAAAAATACAGGCGGAACCAGCTATGACAGTGGTTCGATCCTAGATCCAAAATCTGGTAAAACTTACAAATTGAAAGGCAACCTGACAGATGGTGGTAAGAAGCTTGAGCTACGCGGTTATATCGGCGTGTCTGCTTTAGGTCGTAACCAGACCTGGATTCGTGCCAAATAATGGATCAGAACCGTTCTCTAAAAACTACCATAAAAAAAGCCTGACCTCTGTCAGGCTTTTTTTATTCTTCCCATTTATCGAACGATTAGTCTTTTAACTCCCGATAAGCGGCTTCGTCAAAACCAGCGATAAAACCAGTTGCGGTCTGTAATACCGGACGTTTGATTAAGCTGGTATGAGTAGTTAAAGTGGTAATCAGATTATTTTCATTGGCAAGCGCATTTTCCTGCTCTTCAGTAGTAAGTTTACGCCAGGTAGTGCCTTTCTTATTCAGGACTACATCCTGACCCAAGGCATCCAGCCAGGTTTTGATGGTTTCTGCATCGATGCCCTGTTTTTTATAATCATGAAATTCATAACTCAGACCTTGCTCAGTCAGCAGATCAAAGGCTTTCTTCATCGAACTACAATTTTTAATTCCGTAAATTTTTAACATAGCTGCCATCTAAAAAATTTAAATCATGAACTAGCTTAACCAAATTGGCAGCAGCAGACCATGCAAAAGCAAATGAAAAAAAGGAAAAAATTTTAAATAGCAGAAAAGTCATGTCATCAAAATGACATCAAGCAGCTTTAATATGAGCAGCAAGAAAAAGAACAATCTAAATAATAAGAAAAATAAAAATTTGGGAATGATAGAAAGAGAAAACCCGCATTTAATCATCCTGATCATGCGGGTCTCGATCCAACGTCCAATGTCACATCCATGCAAAACAAACTAAATCTGATAGTTTGTTTTATTTTCTTCCTACGGCGTCCTGTCCTTATGTTGTCGTCCTGACATGTCCTTGTGCCGTAGCGCTATAATGCTATGTTATTACATTGAGATAAACCCAAAAAATACGTCATGTCATGTAAGAGATAAGCCTTAATTGAGTGAACAAATGTTCACTCAATCTTTAGGTCAGTTTTAGATTTTATAGTCAATAATTACGGGTGCATGGTCACTAAACCATTCATCTCTATAGACCCAGGCATTTACAGTACGGTCTTTCCAGTCCGGGGAACAGGCCTGATAGTCAATCCGCCAGCCCACGTTCTTGGCGCGTGCTTGTCCACGGTTTGACCACCAGGAGTATAATTCGGCTTCTTTGCGGACTTCACGGAAAGTATCCACGTAACCGAGTTCATCGTAGATATGATCTAGCCAGGCACGTTCGTGCGGTAAACAGCCCGAGGCTTTCTGGTTGCCCGACCAGTTTTTAATATCAATACGTTTATGCACAATATTATAGTCACCGCAGACAATCACCGATTTATTTTCATCGCGCCACTGTTTCAGGATTTTTGCATATTCTTCCAGAAAGTGATCTTTACGTGCCTGCGCTTCATCGCCCGAAGAACCTGAAGGTAAATACAGGGAACAGATATGCGCTGTTTTTTCCAGACCCAAGTCAAATTCTGCCGAGATAAAACGGCCTTGAGAATCAGCTAGTTCAAAACCCAGCCCATCGGTAATCGAAACAAAAGGCAGACGGCTGTAAATCGCTGTACCGGCATAACCTGGACGCTCGGCAGGGAACAGGTGAGTATACCAGCCTTCAGGCTTGAATTTGTCAGTCCACTGCGCATGGGTAATCCGGCTTTCCTGCATGCAGATCACATCGGCATCAGACTGTTCGATCCACTCTAGCAAGCCCTTGCTGACAGAGGAACGTAAACCGTTGACATTAATTGAAACGACACGAAGAATTTTTTGATCACCTGGATAGCTACTCTTTGGTATCATGCGCAAGTCTTACCCTTAATTAATGGATTTAGGAGCACCTCATGTCAACGCCAGCTCATTTTAACCCGCAAGCTTTTATCGAACTCGCATTATCACGTGGTGTGCTTAAATTTGGTGAGTTTACTTTAAAATCAGGACGTGTGAGTCCTTATTTTTTTAATGCTGGCTTGCTCAATGACGGTGAAGCCTTGTCATTACTGGCTTCTGGCTATGCTGCAAAATTAACTGGATGTGACAATGTTGAAGTGATTTTTGGACCAGCATACAAAGGCATTCCTTTTGTAGCAGCTACAGCAGTGGCACTGTCTCAAAATCATGGCGTAAGCGTGCCGTGGGGCTTTAACCGTAAAGAAGCCAAAGATCACGGTGAAGGTGGTGTGCTGGTAGGTGCTTCAGTGGAAGGGAAAAAAGTCTGGATCATTGATGATGTGATCACAGCTGGTACTGCGATTCGTGAAGTGGTCACTATCCTGAAAAATGCTGGTGCACAAATTGCAGGTGTACTGGTTGCTCTTGACCGTCAGGAAAAAGGCCAAGGTGAATTATCCGCCATTCAGGAAGTGCAAAAAGAACTAGAAATCCCAGTACATGCACTGATTACCATGAAAGATTTAATGAATTACCTAGATGCAAAAGGCGATAATGATGCATTGGCGAAGATGGAAGCTTATCGTGTGAAATACGGAATCTAAGACCTGATTCACCAGATAAAAAGTAAAGTCTTAGTAATCTAAGGCTTTACTTTTTATGGGAAGAAAAATTCTGTTCAGGCGACTGTATTTGAAAGAAATAATAAGATAGAAATTTTGATCTAGATAAACTTTAAATTCGATAAGTTATATTAGACCTCTTGCGAAA